>NZ_JANSHV010000209.1:0-4983 GCF_047461775.1 Synechococcus sp. R6-5 | reverse complement strand
GCGGGGCTCCTGCAATTTCTAGCTGAAGTGGCTCTTGCAGGTTTAGAGTGGCGATTGACTTGTAGTTGTGGCCATACTGGAGGGATGGCGTAAAGAACTGTAACCTCAGCAGTACACCAGAGTCATCTTGAAGTGCAGTGATGAAGTGCAGTGAAATAGTGCAGTAAAATTGTCTCTAAGGCGTTCTTTGTTCTTTGTGTTGGTTCTAGCTCCCCTTTCTCCTTAAAAAAAGAGGAGTTGTGAGTGAGAGAAAACCTACCCAAACATTACCTATGGTCAAAACAATCTTCAAGACAATCTCCTCTTCCACCCTGGGGTCGATGATGTTGCCTTTCTCCTGCCGCCAGCTTTGGATAACTGCCTTTCCCGCGTTGGCCGGAGTTACGGTGGCTATTGGTGGCCTTGGGGCGGGAGGATCCCTGTGGCAGGCGGGAGCAGCAGGTTTGGCCACGGGGATGACGGGCTATGTGGCTTCTGCTCTATCTGGAAGCGAGGCCAAAGCCAAAATCCAGCTTCTGCAGCACCTCGAAAATCGACAGAAGCAAAACGAAATCACTCCTTCAGACCTACAGCAACTGCAAAGCGAACTGGCCAACCTGCGTGCTGCCCTTGAAGATTGGGCAAAAGTCCAGCAGAAGGGGGTGGCTGCTGCCCAACCTTATGATGAGGCTCGTTCGCAAGCTCAAACTCCTCAGCTTCATTTTGAAACAGAGATCCAGATCCAATCTCAAGAAGAACGACTTCCTCAGTTACGCGCAGAAGAGCAAAGTCTGAAAGCCTCGATTGGAGATTTACAAGCCAAGAAAAAAAGGCCCATTCAGTCCCTCAAAGAGGGCATAGCCAAGGTGGAACAACTCCAATCAAAACAGAATCTCCTCAAGCAAGATATTGCCCGCCTAACCCAGGCTGATCCCTCAACAGCTGCTGGCAACTTCGCGGAACGGCCATCCGTTCCCAAAAAAGGATCTCCAGACGTATCTCTCAACTTGGCCCGCATGACCAAAACTGCCGCCGGCGTCGCATGGGCCGATAAATATGACGAAGTCTTTGCAACCCTCGAGGAGCGAATCGACAACCTGGAAGATAGCGCCAGAGCAATGGCAGAACTGGCATCGATGGAAGGCAACGGTAGCCGGTAGGGGCAGACATCCCATCCCAATAGCACCGAAACGGTTTACAGCTCCGGCTCGCCAAAGCCCCGCAGAGGATGAGCGTGTTCTGAGGGGATCAAGCCCTTGGCCTGCACCAATACCCCAAAGCCCCCCAACCCCATGGGATCCAGCAGCGCGTGAAGAGCATGTCGCCGCCGCAAAACCTGGCCCACATCCACAGCTTCGCCGCCAACCGAGCTCCCCATTTGGCTAAGGGCGGCCAGCCGCTCGGTCAATCCCAGGTTGACCAAAAAGCTGCTTTGCCGGGTGAACCCCAGACATTTTAGCCCCAGAGATTCTCCCACTTGCTCTAGGGTGGTAAAGTCCACATGGGCGGTGAGATCCTGGGATCCCACCCGAACATAGGGATCCGTGTAGCTGCCGTGCTGTCGGTAGGCCAGGAGCGTACCTTGGGCGCGGTGGGGGCTGTAGTAGCGCTGGGCGGTGTGGCCGTAATCGATGGTGAGCACGTAGCCTCGCCGCAGCTTACGGGCCAGCAGCTGCAGCCACTCCAAGGCTTTCAGGTTCACCTCGGTTTGGTAGCCCGACGGATAGGTTTCTACAGGGATCCCCAAGCGGGCAAAATACTCCCTCAGCTCAGGAGTGGACAGATCCCCCAGCACTTCCCGGAAGTTGGCTTCTGCAGCCTCGCTGCAATCGACATAGATTTCCCGCAAAGCCCCATCCTGTACCTGCACCCGATGCACCGGAAAAGCATCCACCAGCTCATTGGAGAAAAAGCAGCCTGTAACTGAGTTATCCGGGATCCCGTCCCAATCCAACCAGCGCACCTTCTCCCCAAAAGGGGCCAACCGCTCCTGTTGGAGCTGCCGCAGATGGGCAGAACGCTCCAGGATCCCATATTCCAGTGCCTGCCAAAAAGGGGGGTTAGCGGAGCGCACGTAGGTCAGCCAATCCTGGGCCAGGCGACCGCTGCCCGCCCCCATCTCGATGACCTTGAAGTCAGGGGGGGATCCCAAAATGTGCCAGAACTGGTGGATTTGCTCCGCCAACAGTTGGGCAAAGTCCGCCGCCAGGTGGGGAGAGGTGAGGTAGTCAGGGCCAATCGGGGATCCCTGCTCGTAATAGCCCAACCCTGGCTCGTAGAGAGCCCACTCCATAAACTGGGCAAAGGTCACCGGTCCCTGAGCGCGAATGCGGCTGAAAATCAACTCCCGCAACTTCTGCGTAGCCTGAGGTGTCGATAGAGAAAGACTCGGGTCGCGTAGGTGTTGCTCAGGAGCGATCACAGGTGAGGATTCCAGGGATCCAGACTTACTCAACTTACTTGTTCAGGGGACGACGCCAATTTTGGCGAAACTGACGGTTCGAGACCAACAACACAGGCCAGAGGGCCGATACCAGCCACTTCCCAGATCCCGAATAGATGCGATCCGCCTTGCGGGCCGAGTACCAAACTCCACCTGCATAGATTGCCAAGAGCAAAAAAGGCCACATCTCAACCCATCCTGTTCAACGCTGCTCACCAGGTCAGGGATCCCCAATCAGTAGGCATCCTGCAGCTCATAGAAGTCAGGCGTGATGTAGTCCTTGCGCAGGGGCCAACCTATCCAGTCTTCCGGCATTAAAATCCGCTTCAGGTTCGGGTGTCCCTCGAAAACAATGCCGTACATGTCGTAGGTTTCCCGTTCCTGCCAATCCGCCGACTTCCAAATCCAGTATACGGAAGGTAGGCGTGGATCCTGGCGAGGCAACTTTACCTGGAGCCGCACCTCCTGAGGGCGATCCGCCCCGTCTGACAGCTTGATCAGGTGGTAAAGGCTGACCAGTGGCTGCCCTGCCCCCAGGTCATATCCGCACTGACACTCCAGGTAGTTAAAGCCGTAGGCATAGAGGGCGGTACACAAGGGTAGGAGAAAGTCCCGCTCCACCTCCAACAGCTCTACCCCCGCTGCGTCTCTCCCCAAATACTGGTGCTCGAAGCCGTTGTCGGCCAGAAACTGGGAAACCGGGCCCCGCTCCAACGTCACCAAGGGTTCCGACTGCTCGCCTGCGGATGGCGGCGCTTGTTTTTCCTGGGCATTCTCCTCTGCCATCTCACACTCCTCCCTGCAAGGCTTTGAGCTGCTGTTCCGCCCGCTTAAAGTCGGCGGTTTGCAAGGCCGGGGGCACTGGCAAGCCAATGGCAGCAGCCAGCTCTGGCGGGGGAGCTTGGCGGGTCTCGCTCTCCAGATACTTGCCGGTGATGATCTCCGGCACAGGCTTGAGGTTGTGCTTAACCGTGTAGTAGCGGTGGGTTTGCTGCAGACGGCCTCGTTCCCGCATGTCCTCGGCGGCGATCTTCTTGCGCAGCTTGACAATGGCATCCATGATCGCTTCTGGACGAGGAGGGCAGCCGGGAATGTACACATCCACCGGGATCAGCTTGTCCACCCCCCGCACTGCCGTGTAGGAATCGGAGCTGAACATGCCACCGCTGATGGTGCAGGCCCCCATGGCGATCACGTACTTCGGCTCAGCCATTTGCTGGTAAAGCTTGACCAACGCCGGCGCCATTTTCATGGTGACCGTACCTGCCGTGATGATCAAATCAGCCGTGCGCGGCGAAGAACGAGGCAGCAGGCCAAAGCGGTCGAAGTCGAAGCGGGATCCCAGCATGGCGGCAAACTCGATGAAGCAGCAGGCGGTGCCGTAGAGCAGCGGCCAGAGGCTGGACATCTTAGCCCAGTTGTACAGGTCGTTCACCGTCGTCAGAACGACGTTGTTGGAGAGGTCGGTAGTCACCTGGGGGGCAGCCCCCGGAAACAAGACTTGCGATTTCTCAGACGTCATGACCATTCCAATGCTCCTTTTCTCCAGGCGTACACAAGACCCACCACAAGGATGGCGATGAAAATCAGGGCCTCCACAAAGGCCAACAGCCCCAAGCGGTGAAACGCCACTGCCCAGGGATAGAGGAACACCGTCTCTACATCGAAAATGACGAAGACCAGTGCGAACATGTAGTAGCGAATGTTGAACTGGATCCAGGCTTGCCCAAACGGCTCCATGCCCGACTCGTAAGTGCTGCGCCGCAGGGATCCCCGCCGCTTTGGCGCTAAGAGCGCGGAAGCCCCCAGAGCCAAAACCGGCAGCAGAGAGCAGACGATTAGAAAAACCAGCAAATACTCGTAGCCGGACAGAACAAACACGACGCCAGACTGCCTCAGGTGCTCAACATTTAGATACGTTTCCAGTATAGAGCCAGTCTGGGGCTCCCCTGCGCCACGGGATCTTCAGTTCTATTGATGATCATGATTGTTGGGAGCGGCGTTTTTCCAGCCAGCCCCACACTCCGCTCACCACCGCCCCGGCCATCAGGATCCCCAAAGCCGGCTGAAACAAAGGCAGCCAGAGCCGCATCCAAAGTTTGTAGCCCAGTGGGATCCCAAGAAAAGCCCCGGTTACGGAAAAGACAAACCAGACAAACCCGGCGAACACCAGAAAGACAACGGCAATCAGGAAGTTATCCAGCCAGCGCTTGAGGTCAGAGGAAACCATAGGGATTGAGGCAGAACAGCTTGAAGTAGACCCAGAGGCAATCTGGGAACCGAACCTTTTGGGCCGCTAATGCCGATATCTCAGCATCTTTCACCCAGACAGACTGCCGGAATAAGTTCAACAGACAGGGTAGCTTACCCCAGCACTTGGTGAAGATCCCACGTGCACCTTTTTGGGTAGAGTAAGCTGTGCCGGCCCGCTGCTGACCCGCTGTGAACACAACCCAAAACCACGGTAGCGCCAGTAGGATTCCCCAGCCAGCCTGCTAACAATAAGTGAGATTTCCCTTCTGCCGCTTGGTCAGCTCAGCTAGAAATCGCAGGAGCCCCGC
>NZ_JANSHV010000208.1:0-10302 GCF_047461775.1 Synechococcus sp. R6-5 | reverse complement strand
TTATTATTGACTAGAGTCATGCTCCCCCTTCGCCCTGGCCGTTGGTAGGGGTGGGGGCAGGTGCTGCAGGGATAATCGGCGGCACAATGTACTGGCGCAGGCAGCGTCGCTGCAGACAACTGCAAAACCAGATCCAAGCTTTGCAAGCTCCTGTTGTGGCGGCTCCTCGCGCTCTTCTGGCTCTTTCGGCTCCTCCTCCCGCTCTTCATCGGGGGGCAGCTCTTCTCGCCACTCTTCGGGCGGCTCCTCCCGTCGTTGCTAGACGAACTCAGAGGACAATCCCTTTCACGACAACAGAAGAGATCCCGGAGCTGTTCTGCTTAAGACCTAGGGAGTCGGTGTGGCAGAGGGGATGCGCAGCTCCACAGCCGTATCCAGGCGAGAGCGTGGGGGTGGGGCTTCTCCCTGAGCCAGTTCTAGGTACTGGGCCAGCGGGTGATGCTCCTTCCAGCGGGATCCCACCTCAGCAGCCATCTGGGTGACTTGGATTTGATAAAGCTGGGCCAGCTCGGCAGCATTGAGGTTGCTCCGCTCCACCTGATCGCGACTGGCCTCGGCCAGGATATCTACCACAAGGTTGCCTTGCTCATCAAACCGCCACAGTTCCAGGCGGCTGCGGGAACGCAGGCTCAGCTCCGTTGGCGAAGCTGGTCGAGTGAGGACATCGACGCGGGCGATGACGATGGCTTCCAGGCCCAGGTAATCGAAAAATTGGCCCACCGCCTCCGGCTTGCGGCGATCCCACTCAAACAATTCGTAGATGGGCCAGCCCACCTTCTGCAAAATGGGCTGAATGCGACGGTTGTCCAGGGGCACCACCTTCTCGCCGTTGGGGATCAAGCCCAGACGCACTGCCTCTATGGCCAGGCGCTGGCCCAACAGTTGGGTGTGCTCCAACCCTCCCACCCCCAAAATGCCAAGGCGACGACGGGGTTGAGGCCGAATGGGCACCTGCAAAACCACATCCACAGGGGTGGTCAGGCCCCCTTGCAGCAGGATCTCCTGCTCTGCCTTTTCATAGTCGGGGTGCCACACCGTCAACAGCCAACGCCCGGCTGGGGCTTGGTCTAGCTCAAAAGCGCCCCGCTCATCGGTTTGAATCGGCTGATTGGGGTTCTCCATGCCCTCCAACTGCACCTGTGCCCCCGCCACAGGTTGCCCCACGCTGTTGCTCACCTGCCCCACCAGCCGTGCTGTTCCCTGGGGCTGCCCTCTGTTTTGGGAGGGAAACAACGGCGTCAACCGCGGAATGGGGGTGGCCGGAGCCTGAGCCAGCGCTCCTGAAGCCAGTGCCAGCCAGCCGCAGAGGGCCAGACTGCCTGTTCGCGAGAGCGTTGCGTAGCGATAGCTAATCCTGTGCCGGAGAGGATGAAAGAAGAAAAAAGGCATGGCGAAGGTTGCATCCGGTAGTAGCAGTCGGTTCTATTCTGCTCCGCACCCCTGACGCGAACAGGGCAAGATCCTGCTGCAGGGATCCTCACCCCGAAAAGGGGTTGTTGGCTTGCCATTGTTGGACAAACACCGGCACCATGTTGCGCACCTGCAGCCGAAACAGGCCCGCTGCCGCATCTTCAAACATCGGATCCCCGCCCACATCATCCCGCCCATAGGCTTCGTAGTAGCGAGCCCGATCCCCAGGCCGATCCCTCTGCAAGTCCACCACCACCACCACCCCGCGGCTGCGCAGCTGGTTGGGGGTGAAGTTGGGAATTTCCACCGGCACCGTCGGGGCCACAAAGCGTAAGGCTGTATTCAGCAGAGAGTTGCCCTGGCGGTTGTAGTCCCGCGAGATCTGCATCTGGGTCAAGAGGATATAGCGCAATCCCAGGGCATCCCCGATGGCCTTCAGCTTGGCCAAATCGGAGGTGTAGCGCTCATCCCGATCCAACAACGTTAGGCCCTGGGTGAGGGGCAGAAGCGGCTCAAACCGAGGATCCGGCCCCAAAGGCCCCTTCAAGAGGATCACCGGTCGCTGGGGCTGCAACTCCTTCAGGGCCATGCTGAGGTGGCGGGCCAGCTCATCCGAGTAAACGGGTTCATCGGGCAAAAGGCCAATGCCCTCCGGCTGGCGGGTCGGTTCCCCTGGCGGCAGGCGAATATCCTGAGTGGAGACAAAGCCGGCCCGGACTTCCACCTGGGTGCTGGTCAGCGGAAAACCCGGCACCTCCACATCCACCAAATACAGGCCGGCCGGCAGTTCCGGCAGCACATAAGTGCCGTCGGCAGCAATGCGGACGGTTTGCCTGGGTTGGGTTGGCGTGGCGGCCAAGTGCAAAACCCCCGTCTGAACAGGTTGGCCGGCAATATCCAGCACCCGCCCGGTCACCACACCGCGGTTGCCTGGAGAGGGGACTCCCCCGTTCAGGACCTCTGTCCCGCCGTCGCCAACTTGAGCCTGAATATCCTGCAAACGGCGCAAAGCTGGGATCCCTGCTGCCACCACCCACAGATCCCGCTCCCCCAACATCACCAGACCCGTCGGCTGTCCCTGCAGCCGCAGCGAGGCCACCAATTGCCCCGTCTGTAAATCCACCAGCTGCAGGCGGTCGCTATCGCGGGAGGTCACGTAAGCCCAACGTCCATCAGGGGAAAGGGCCAGCCGCGTCGGTCGCCAATCCAGGCCAACCCGCTGCAGGGCCTCGCCGCTGCGGCTCAGATCCAGCACCGTCAGGTCTTGGCTGCCCGAGTTGAGCACCACCAAGCGTTGCCGTTCGGCATCCAAAGCCATCGCTTCCGGAGTATTGCCGCCGCGCCAACGGGCCAACAACTCCCCGTTGTCTGGGTTGACCACCAGCAAACTGAGGGGATCCTCCCCGGCTAGACCCACAAACAGGGATCCCCGCTGCGCATCATAGGCCAGCGCCAAAGGGGGGCCGGGCATCGGCAAATTGCGGGCTTGCGGCTGCTCTGAGGGGTCGCTTTGGCGTTTGTGCTCCGCACCGCTGCTGCGAAGGGGAGCAGCCATCACCGCCAAACTCTGGGCAGAGGGCAGGGAGGCGAAAACCCGCCCTGTGGCCGCATCCACGGCAATATCCAAAACCCCTGCCGGCAACCCATAAGCCTGAATCAGCTCCCCCGTCAGCAGATCGAGGGCCACCAGCCCAGGGGCATTGGGGCCAGAGGCATAGACCACCTGCCGCGCCTCATCCACCCGCACCACACTGGGGGCAAACCCCACCGCCGCCTGCCACAGGGGATCCCCGCTGGCCCCATCCAGCAGAGTCACCGCCTGCTCCTCCAACAGCCCAACCGCAACCCAGCCCCGACCCGGTACCCCATCGATGCGATCGGCAGAGCTGCGCAACGGCAAAAGCCAATCCCCCTCTGTCCTCAGGCCGTTCCCGTCCGTCGAAAAGTTCTCCACCGCAGAGGAGGAGCCTGCCTCCGGCGAAGGGATCCCTTGCCCCAACACAGGGGATCCCAGCCCCAGCACGCTGCTCAGCACAACCAGCCATTGCCACCGCATGACCTTCCTCACTCCACAGCCGCGCCTGCTTTGACTCAGGAGATCCTCGCCCAACCAGCATAGCCAACCCGACTGTCCGCTCGCTGTCAGCAAACCCAAACACATTTTGACAGGTTGCCCAGACGAACATAGAATGGATATTCGCTGGTTTTGTCAGGATCAACCATGAAGGTACGGCCTTCCGTCCGTCGGATCTGCGAAAAATGCCGGGTCATCCGCCGCCACGGTCGGGTGATGGTCATTTGTTCTTCCAACCCCAAGCACAAGCAGCGGCAGGGCTAGAGGGTCGATGGTGGGTGGGTTCAGCCTGCAACGGGAGACAGAGGCAAAGGCTTCCGACACAACCGAGCAAAACGTTGGCTAGACCTCTCGGTGAGCATGGATCCCAAGACCAGCATCTCCACGGCCACATCCCCCTGAATAAAAATCCCATCTCAGGCAGGCAACTTGGTTTGATTTGATTTCGATAAGGTACCCCTGACTATGGCACGGATTGCGGGAGTTGACATCCCCCGAGAAAAGCGAGTGGAGATTGCCCTCACCTACATTTACGGCATTGGGCTAACCCGCTCCCGCCAGATTTTGGCGAAGACCGGTATCAATCCGGATACTCGTACCCGCGACCTCACCGACGCTGAGGTGGCCGCCCTACGGACGGTGGTGGAGGGCGAATACCAGGTGGAAGGGGATCTGCGCCGCCAGGAGGCGATGAACATCAAGCGGCTGATCGACATTGGCACCTATCGAGGTCGTCGCCATCGCCTGGGTCTGCCCGTGCGTGGTCAGCGCACCCGCACCAATGCCCGCACCCGCAAGGGGGTCAGGAAAACGGTGGCCGGCAAGAAGAAAGCTCCTGCCAAGAAGTAGTCGCTCGGCTTTGCGCGGAAGGCAAAACTCTTCCACCATCCCGAATCCCAACCCCAAACAGTCGATTGCGAGGACACTTGGATCATGGCTCGGCAGCAACGGCGCGGACGTAAAGTCAAAAAGAACATCCCCAATGGGGTGGCCTACATTCAGTCCACCTTCAACAACACCATCGTCACCATCACGGATCCCAACGGCGATGTGGTGTCTTGGGCCTCGGCAGGTTCTACGGGCTTCAAAGGGGCCAAAAAGGGCACTCCTTTCGCCGCCCAAATGGCAGCAGAAAGTGCGGCGCGTCAAGCCATGGAGAACGGCATGCGCCAGATCGAGGTGATGGTGAGCGGGCCGGGAGCCGGTCGAGAAACCGCCATTCGCGCTCTACAGGCAACGGGCTTGGAAATTACCCTTATTCGAGATATCACCCCCATTCCCCACAACGGTTGCCGTCCTCCCAAGCGGCGGCGTGTCTGAAGGATCCCGCGTTGAGGGCCGGTCGAGCGTCTGTAGGAGTTTGCTCCAGAGCTACAGGTCTGCCCAAGCGTGAGATGACCTCGAAGTTTCATCAGTTCTCCAAACGGATATCGAGCCAGACGGACGGGGCCACCATGACGATTCAAACCAGCCGAACCCTCTCCCACTCTCTGGGCAGCAGAGCGAGCGCAAGTGCTGTTGCCTACCAGACCGAGTGTGTTGAATCTCATCGGGATGATAACGGCGTTCACTACGGCAAATTTGCTTTGGGGCCGCTGGAGCGCGGCCAAGGGATCACGGTGGGCAACGCCCTGCGGCGGGTGTTGCTCTCCAATCTGGAGGGGACGGCGGTGACTGCTGTACGCATTGCCGGGGTGACCCACGAGTTTTCCACGGTGCCGGGGGTGCGGGAAGACGTGATGGAGATCCTTCTAAACATGAAGGAGCTGGTGCTGCGCTCCAGTTCCCCCGAGACTCAGGTGGGCCGTTTGGTGGCTCAGGGGCCAGGGGAAGTTACTGCTGAGAAGCTGCAATTGCCCAGCGATGTGGAGGTGATCAACCCCCGTCACCACATTGCCACCCTGGCGGAAGGGGCAATTTTGGAAATGGAGTTCATGATTGGCCGGGGACATGGCTACCGCGCCGTCGATTACTCTGACAGCAAGGCGATGGCGATTGATTTTCTGCAGATCGACTCTGTCTTCATGCCGGTGCGCAAGGTGAACTACGCCGTGGAAGCAGCTCGGGTGGGCCAATTCCTGGAAAAAGATCGGCTAGTATTGGAAATCTGGACCAACGGCAGCCTCACCCCGCAAGAGGCCCTCAGCCAAGCGGCCCGCATTTTGGTGGGCTTGTTCGCACCGCTGCAGGAGGTCAGCTTCGATGCTCCTGTGCCGCCCAAGCCAGACGAGGACAACCAAAAAAACCAGATCCCCATCGAGGAGCTACAGCTCTCGGTACGGGCCTACAACTGTCTGAAGCGAGCTCAGATCAACACGGTGGCCGATCTGCTGCTCTATACCGAGGAAGATCTGCTGGAGATCAAAAACTTTGGCCAGAAGTCTGCGGAAGAGGTGGTGCAGGCTTTGAAAGCCCGCTTTGGTCTGACACTGCCCCGCACCCGCGAAAAAGGCAAGGCCTAGAGTTTAGGTTCCGTCTCAAGCATCTGCACCGCTAGCACAACCGCGTCAAAACGCAAGGATCCCCGAAGAGTGTAGGACACAAGACAGAGGTTACCATGCGCCACCGCCGTCGTACCCCCCACCTCAACAAGCCCGCCGACCAGCGCAAGGCCCTGATGCGGGCGCTGACCACGGCTCTGCTGCGGGAAGGGCGGATCACCACCACCAAAGCCCGCGCCAAAGCCATTCGGGCCACCACCGAGAAGATGATCACCCTGGCCAAAGAGGGATCCCTGGCGGCGCGGCGACAGGCGCTGGCCTACATCTACGACAAGGAGCTGGTGCGCTCCCTGTTTGAGCAGGCTCCTGAGCGCTACCGGGATCGGCCCGGTGGCTATACCCGCATCTTGCGCACCGTGCATCGGCGGGGGGATGGAGCAGAAATGGCGGTCATCGAGCTGGTGTAGCGGAAAGGGATCCATGCCGTACCGTCGCATTGCCCTGAGAATTCAGTACCTCGGCAGCAGGTTCTATGGCTGGCAGCGCCAGGCAGCCCGCCGTACCGTGCAAGGGGTGCTGGAGGAGGCGATTGCGTCGCGGGCGGGGCATCCGGTAACCCTCTATGGGGCCGGTCGCACCGATACGGGGGTTCATGCTGCAGGCCAGGTGGCCCACTTCGACACCACCTCCGGCATCCCTGCGGCGGAGTGGTCGAGGGTGCTGAACGACTGTCTGCCGGAAGATGTGGTAGTGCTGGCTTCTGCTCAAGTGCCTGACTCCTGGCACGCCCGCTTTTCGGCTCGCTGGCGCCGCTACCGCTACCTGATCCTGAACCGGGAGCGACCGGATGTGTTCTGGCGCCTCTTTAGCTGGCAAGTGCGTTGGCCTCTGCAGGTGGAGCCGATGGCGGAAGCCCTGAATTCCCTGCTGGGGGAGCACAGCTTGGAAGCCTTCCGGCGGCGGGGATCGGATCGGCCCCACTCGCGGGTACAGGTGCAGGAGGTGCTCTGCCAGCGGCTGGGGGACTTGATCAGCATCGAGGTGCAGGCCAGCGGCTTCCTCTACCGGATGATGCGGCTCTTGGTGGGATCCCTAGAGGTGGTGGGCCGAGGCGAGCTCAGCCCAGCCCAATTTGTCCACCTGTGGCAACACAACGACTGGAGCCAGATGCGCACCCGCTACAGCGCTCCTCCGCAAGGGCTGTGCCTGACGGATGTGGGCTATGCTGCGGATCCCTTCGGTCAACAGTTCGCCCACTCGCCGCCCTTTTGGGCCTTGCCCACAGAGCCTCCCTCCGCCCTCCGGTCGCCGGCTGCGTTGGCCCATTCCTGCGGTTGATTTGGGCGATCTCCAAGCTTGTCCTGATATGTTTCCTTGGCTGCCATGAACAAAACTCCCCTTCCCAACCCTGAGACTCTGGCGCCCCGCTGGTATCTGGTGGATGCTGCCAATCAGCGCCTGGGCCGCTTGGCCGCCGCTGTGGCCACCCTCTTGCGGGGTAAGCATAAACCGGACTTCACCCCTCACCTGGATACGGGGGACTATGTAATTGTGATCAACGCTGAGAAAGTGGTGGTCACCGGCAAAAAGCGCACCCAAAAGCTCTACCGCCGCCACTCTGGCCGTCCCGGCGGCATGAAAGTAGAAACCTTTGCCCAACTGCAGGCGCGGCTGCCGGAGCGGGTGGTGGAAAAAGCGGTTAAGGGAATGTTGCCCCACACCCGTTTGGGCCGGCGGCAATTCACCAAGTTGAAAGTTTATGTCGGGCCAAACCACCCTCATGAGGCCCAGCAACCCCAGGTTTATCCCCTCAACACGATCCCAGGAGCCAAAGCATGACTCAAGCGAGCAGCCAACGAGCCGTTTATTGGGGAACGGGACGCCGCAAAACCGCCGTTGCCCGCGTGCGTTTGGTGCCCGGCACGGGCAAAATCATCATCAACGACAGGCCGGGAGACCAGTATCTGCAGTATCAAGAAGCCCTGCTGGCCAGTGTGAAGGGGCCGCTGGAGATCCTTGGTCTGGAAAACTCCTACGATATCCTAGTGCGAGCCCATGGCGGCGGTGTTCACGGCCAGGCGGATGCGATCAAGCTGGGGGTGGCGCGCGCCCTCTGTGAGGTGGATCTGGCCAATCGCGGCCCTTTGAAAGTAGAGGGTTATCTGAAACGGGATCCGCGCGCCGTGGAGCGGAAGAAATACGGCCTGCGCAAGGCCCGCAAGGCTCCCCAGTACTCGAAGCGCTAGGGATCCCTGCCGTTGTTTTTAGAGGAAGATGTTGATAGACAAGGGTATAGAAACAGGCCCAGAGGAGGAAAGGGTTATGCCCAAGAAAGGATTGCACCCGCAGTGGTATCCAGAAGCCAAAGTCATCTGCAACGGCGAAGTGGTGATGACGGTGGGATCCACCAAGCCGGAGCTCAAGGTGGATGTTTGGTCGGGCAACCATCCCTTTTTCACCGGCAGCCAGAAGATCATCGACAGCGAAGGCCGGGTGGAGAAGTTCATGCGCAAATACGGCATGGGAGGTGGCAAAAAGGCCAAGTAGAGGTTCCCCCCTCCGGGTGTGGGCAATACTTGGATTCCTGGGTATCGCAAGTCTATGGCTTCTGCTCAACTGATCGACCAGCTTAAGAATGTCGAAGCCACCTTTCAGGAGCTGACGGTGCGCTTGGCCGATCCGGACGTGGCCACGGATCCAGCTGAGCTGCAGCGGATTGCCAAGGCCCGCTCCTCCTTGGAGGCCACCGTCCAGGCTTTTCACGACTGGCAAAAGCTGAATCGCGATCTGCAACAGACGGAAGAACTTTTGCGGGAATCGGCCTCCGACCCGGAGCTGGAGGCGATGGCAAGAGCGGAACTTGAGCAACTGCGGGCCCGCCAAGAACAACTGGAGGAAAAGCTCACCCTGCTGCTGCTGCCCCGGGATCCCAACGACGACAAGAACATTATGTTGGAGATTCGCGCTGGCACCGGTGGGGAGGAGGCGGCGCTGTGGGCGGCGGATCTGGCCCGCATGTACACCCGCTACGCCGAAAAGCTGGGCTGGTCGGTGCGTCTGGCGAGCCTCTCGGAAGGAGAGCTGGGGGGCTACAAAGAGGCGATCCTGGAGATTCAAGGGGATCAGGTGTACAGCAAGCTCAAGTTTGAAGCTGGCGTGCATCGGGTGCAGCGGGTGCCCGTCACCGAAGCGCAAGGCCGTGTCCACACCTCGACGGCCACGGTGGCGGTGATGCCAGAGGTGGACGAGGTGGAGGTGGTCATCGACCCGAAAGACATCGAAATCAAAACGGCACGTTCTGGGGGGGCAGGCGGCCAAAACGTGAACAAGGTGGAGACGGCGGTGGATCTTCTCCACAAGCCCACCGGGATCCGGGTGTTTTGTACCGAGGAGCGTTCCCAGCTGCAGAACCGCCAGCGGGCCATGCAGATTTTGCGGGCCAAACTCTACGAGATGAAGCTGCAGGAGCAACAGGCCTCCATTAGCTCTGCTCGGCGCATGCAGGTGGGAACGGGATCCCGCTCGGAAAAAATTCGCACCTACAACTACAAGGACAACCGCGTTACCGACCACCGCCTCAACCAGAATTTCCCTCTGCAGCCCATCTTGGATGGGGAGCTGGACGACTTGATCCAAGCTTGTATTGGCCTTTACCAAAAAGAGCTGTTGGCGGAGCTATCCTAGGCCAAGCTGAGTTACCGCCAGCGGATGGGATCCCTTCTCGAGGACCTTTCCTCTGCCGAGCTAGCGGTAGAATAAATACCCACGTCGAGTGCCTAAACCCCCATGCTGGCCGAATACCGCCAACACGCCGCTGCCCGCGAGGCCCAAGGGATCCCGCCGCTGCCCTTAAACGCTGCCCAGACCAGCCAGGTGTGCGAGCTCCTGAAGGCCCCGCCTGCTGGCGAAGAAGCCTTTTTGTTGCACCTCTTAACAGAGCGCGTCCCGCCGGGGGTCGATGAAGCCGCCTATGTGAAAGCGGGCTTTTTGGCCGCTGTGGCCAAGGAGGAGGTTGAATCCCCGTTGATCACTCCCCTGCGGGCGGTGGAGCTCTTGGGCACCATGCTGGGGGGCTACAACGTCCAGGTTTTGCTGGATCTGTTGCGGGATCCCCGGAGTGAGATTGCAGCGGCAGCAGCCCGCGCCCTCAGCCACACCCTGCTGGTTTTCGATGCCTTTCACGACGTGCTGGAGCTGAGCCAGTCCGGCAATGCCTATGCCCAACAGGTGATCGAGTCCTGGGCCAAGGGCGAATGGTTTACCGCCAAAGCTCCCCTGGCCGCAGCAATCACTGTAACAGTGTTCAAGGTTGCCGGCGAGATCAACACCGATGACCTTTCCCCCGCCGCCCACGCCACCACCCGCCCGGATATCCCC
>NZ_JANSHV010000207.1:0-4245 GCF_047461775.1 Synechococcus sp. R6-5 | reverse complement strand
CAGCGGGACGGAGTCCTTGAAAAGCCCTATAGCCTGCTGCACTCAGAGTTTTAGGTGTGGGTGCAGTGCCCTAGTTTAATTGAAATGACCATACTGGCAATACAGGGATCCCTGAAAATAGACAGGATGGCGGGGAGGGCTAGTCATGATTGAGGCGAGGGCAAGCGTCTTGAAGCGGATGTTGGGCGTCTACGGCAGCTCTAAGATGGGCGTTCTGCTGCTGTTGGGGTTTTCTTCGGGTTTGCCGCTGCTGCTGATCAACACCACCTTGAATGCTTGGCTGACCCAAGCGGGCTTGACCACCATTGCCATCGGCTTGTTTAACCTGCTCAATTTGCCCTACTCCTTTAAGTTCTTGTGGTCGCCTGTTCTGGATCGATTTCTGTTGCCGGCACCGGGATCCCTGCGGGGCAGTCGGCGGCGGGGGTGGATGGCCCTGACCCAGGTGCTGTTGCTGCTCAGCATAGGGCTACTGGGTTTTCAGGATCCGACCCAAACCTGGCTGGAAGCCTTGGGATGGGAAGAGCTGTCCCAGACTTGGCCGGGCATCACAGTTTTCACCCGCCCGATCTTTCTGGTGGGGTTGCTGGTGGCTTTTTTGAGCGCCTCTCAGGACATCGCGGTGGACGCTTACCGTACCGATATCTTGGCGGAGCGGGAGATGGGGGCAGGGGTAGCCATTTTCGTATTTGGCTACCGCATCGCGCTGTTGGTCAGCAGTGGCGTGAGCTTGATCTTGGCGGACTATTTGCCCTGGTGGCAGGTGTACGGGATCATGGCGCTGCTGATGTTGATCGGGTTGATTACCTCGTTTTTGGCCCCTGAGCCGGAAAACAGCGCCCTCAAGCCTACCTCTTTGCGGTCGGCCATCATCGAGCCGTTTCAATCTTTTTGGCGGCACCGCTTGGCCTGGGCGATCCTGCTGTTTGTGGTCTGCTTCAAGTTGCCGGATAGCTTGGCAGGGCAAATGACCCCCACATTTTTGTTGCAGACGGGGTTTAGCACCAGCGATCTGGGCATTATCCGCAGTTGGATAGGCTTGTTGGCCACCTTGGCTGGGGCTTTTGTGGGGGGGGAGTGGGTCAGCCGCATCGGCACCTACCGCTGTCTGTTCATTTTCGCAGCCTTGCAAGGGATCGGCAATTTGGGCCTGGGAGCGATTGGGTTGGTGGGGCAAAACTATCCGCTGCTGCTGGGGGCAACCGTTTTCGACAACATGGCCGGGGGCATGGGCACGGCTGCTTTTCTGGCTTTTTTGATGAGCCTTTGCGATCGGCAATTTAGTGCCACCCAGTATGCTTTGCTCACCAGTGTATTTGCCGTGGGGGGAACCTTGGCCGGGGCCGTGTCGGGCTATTTGGCGGCTGCGGTCAATTGGCCTTTGTTTTATTTGATTACAGCGATGACAGCTGCTCCGGCAATGGTGATCCTGCTGTGGCTCGGCCCCCCTTCATCGCCTGCAACCCCGGCCACAACCGCATCTGAACCGTAACTGCCCCACCGCAAATCCGGTTCTAATAGCCTTGCCTTGAACGCAACGGGGATGGTTGCCTACAGCGCAGCCCCGATTTTGGCCGCCAGATCCACCAGCCGCGCCGCATAGCCGTACTCGTTGTCGTACCAGGAGAGCACCTTCACCGTGCGATCCCCTAAGGTCAGGGTGGATCCCAAATCCACAATGGAAGAGTGGGGATCCCCGACAATATCCGCCGAGACGATCTCCGGTGGAGCAATGGCCAGGATGCCGCGCAGCGGGCCTTCTGCAGCCTCGACAAAGGCTTGGTTGACGGCTTCTCTGGTGATGGGCTGCTCGGTACGCACCACAAAGTCCACGATCGAGCCCGTCAGGGTGGGTACCCGCAACGCCAGGCCATCCATCTTTCCTCTCAGGGCGGGCAAAACCTCGGCCACTGCCGTGGCAGCCCCGGTGGTGGAAGGCACAATCGACACCGCTGCCGAGCGGCCCCGCCGGTAATCTTTGGGATCCGGGCGATCCACAATCGCCTGGGTGGCGGTATAGGCATGGCAAGTGGTGAGAAAGCCGGTCTCGATGCCGAAGCGATCCAACAAGACCTTAGCCAGCGGCGCCAAGCAATTGGTGGTGCAGGAAGCATTGGAGACGATGTGATGCCGCTCCGGGTCGTATTGGTCGTCGTTGACCCCCATCACCACCGTCAAGTCGGGGCCTTTGGCGGGAGCAGAGATGATCACCTTTTTGGCCCCGGCTTCCAGGTGTTTGGCGGCCCCGTCTCGTTTGGTGAACAAGCCGGTTGATTCCACCACCAGGTCAACCCCCAGATCTTTCCAGGGCAGTTGTGCCGGATCCCGCTCTGCCAAAACTCGGACTTTCAGGTGGTTGCCGATTTGCAGATGCCCGTCCACCGCGCTCACGGTTTGGGGAAGGCGCCCATAGGCCGAGTCGAACTGGAGCAGGTAGGCCAAGTTGTCGGGTTCGGTCAGGTCATTGACTGCCACCACCTCCAGCTCTGGAGCTGGCTGAGACAGCAGCACCCGCAGGAAGGCCCGCCCAATGCGACCAAATCCGTTAATGGCTACCCGTGTGGTCATCGCAATCCTCCGGTATCAGTTTATACGATGGATCAGGGGACGCGGCATGGGAGACGCTGCCCCCCTAGGGATAGGGTAAAAGAAGAACGGGATCCCCATCGCTTTTGCACCCAAGATCTCCAGATTTGCCACTGGGACTCACCCAAGAAGTTGCCGGCAGAAGGGAAAAGTAGGAATGAAGGTATTGCTGACCAACGATGACGGCATCGAGGCTGCCGGGCTGGCCAATCTCAAGTTGGCCCTCAGCGCCCTCATCCCGGAAGAACACTGTTGGATTGTGGCCCCCCACCAGCAGATTTCCGGCTGCAGCCACCAGGTGACGACGGGGCGACCTTTTCGAGCCTTGGCCCGCGGCGAGCGCACCTTTGCCGTCGAGGGATCCCCTGCCGACTGTGTGCGGGTGGCCCTATTCAAGCTGGCCCCAGCGGTGGATTGGGTGCTTTCCGGTATCAACGAGGGGGGAAACCTCGGATCGGATGTGTACCTGTCGGGAACGGTGGCGGCGGTACGGGAAGCGGCGATGCGCGGGATCCCGGGAATTGCCATTTCCCAATACCGAGCAGGGGGCCAACCCATCGACTGGGAGCAGGCCCAGCGGTGGACGCGGGAAATCTTGGCGGAGCTGATGGAACAACCCCTGCCCAGGGGGGCGTTTTGGAATGTGAACCTGCCTCACTTGCCCGCCGGATCCCCTCTGCCGGAGCGGGTCTATTGTCCCCTCTGCACCCAACCCCTGCCGCTCGATTATGCGGTGGAAGCCGAGGGAAATGGGGCAGAGTCGCTGTGGTTTCGCTATCAGGGCCGCTATGCGGAGCGCGCTCGGGATCCCCAAACCGATACCGACATCTGCTTCTCCGGTCGGGTGGCCATCACCCAAGTGCAACTGGCCAAGGACTCCGTCCCGCTAACGCGACCAGGCGTTTCCGCTGGGGGGGGTAGAAGCCAGGTTGCGGGCAATGGTTCTCAGCCGTTGCAGCCGTAGCGCCGTCAGGATATCGGTGGGATCCAGCTTCAGAACCTGTTCTATGGCATCTGCCAGGTGTTGAGCGGCCTCCTGTCGGGTGTAGCCGCGAAACTGAGCACGGCGCAGGGCAAATTCATCGGCGTCGAAATGGGCGCTCTCCCGGTTCAGGTTTTGCCAGATCTGCCGGACGGAGAGAGCCGTAATGCCACCTGCCAACAGAGCGGAAAAAGGGTGCTGCAAAGAGAGCTCCGCAACAGTGGTGATGCCCCCGAACAAGGCCAGCGACTGGTAAAACCCCGGCTGCAACCAATTGCGGTTGCCCAGCCAGCCCACCTCCCGCAGAAACAACAGATCCCGCTGCGGCTGAGGGATCCCTTGCCAACGGCGAAAATCGATGGCAATTGTGCCCTGGGGCTGCCAAGGGGCTTTGCGGCGGGAGATGAGCAGGGCTTCACCCCCGAAGTGGGGAACGACGCTGATCAAGGGTCGGAAGGAAGCGGGGAGCAGATCCCGCAACCGTTCGGTTTCTTCTTTTTCAAAGGATTTGAAATCTGGGCGGCTGTTCATGGCCTCACCTGTTAGTGGCATTGAGGCGGGGAGCCCGCCTGAACACGGGCGCTGTTCCGGCCCCAGACACCCCAGCCTGTGCAGAACCGATGCGAGGTTAGTCTATCGCATCTCCAGGCTGGCCGTGGAACTCTGGCCGTGGAACT
>NZ_JANSHV010000206.1:0-3511 GCF_047461775.1 Synechococcus sp. R6-5 | reverse complement strand
GGTGTGGGGGTCGGAGTTGGCGTGGGCGTGGCAACCGTGAGAGGATCCCTTGAGGAAGAGCCGCAGGCAGCCATCAGCCCGGCCAGAGCGGCGGCCAACACTGAGGAAACAAGGGAAACACGCCAACTGGTTGGGAAGTTGCGGTCAGACATTCTCAAATCTCCAGCGAAGGATCAGCAAGAATTGGGGTAGCGGTTGCAGTCTTGGTTCGGCGCCGGCCAGCTTGGGGAAGAACTAACGGGTATTATTCCCTAACCCTAGCCCAGAAGGAAGGGGATCCACGGCTCTGGGCCTAGTCTTGGCTCATAAGGTAGGTAATGGCGCGGTTTTGCTGCTCAACCACCTGGCGCAGCTCGGCAATGCTGGCCCGCAGCTCAGCGATGGACTCCCTAGTTTGGGCAATGGCTGCAAAAACTTGCCCAATGGCCTCTGTGTTCTGGACAGTAACTGTGGAAACACGCCCAATGGCCTCTGCGTTCTGACCAATGGCTGCAAAGGCTTGCCCAATGGCCTCTGTGTTCTGGGCGGTGGCTGCAAAAAGACGCTCGATGGCTTCTGTATTCCGGGCAGTGGCCTGGGCATTGGCCAGGGTCTGCTGGGCCAGGACTTCCAAGATGGCCTCTACCCGCTCCAACCGCTCGGACATGGGGTTTCTCGGCAGCTTAGGATCCCATTCTATTAGCACCCCCGCCAGCTTGGTACTGCCGCGGCAAACCATTGTACGTAGCAGCGAGCCCAGGACTGGAAAAAAAGGGAGAGACCCAGGCCTCTCCCTTAGCTGAGCTAACACAAAGATAAGATCACCTAATTTACGACTTTTTGACTGGCAAGACCAAAGGTATTGCTACTACCAGTAGCGTATAGGTCTCTCAAGTCAGGGGAAGCACCAGCAGACCTGATACCTCTTGTATTAGCGTTGAGGATCTGGAACTGGTTGTTAGCAATTTGCTGCGGAATTGCACCAAGACTACCCCCAATATCAACAACGGGCTGGAGGGGTACGTTGTAACCCGTGAAAACGTTCCCTGTCAAGATTATCGAGCCACTGTTGGCGGTACTATTCACGGCGCGACTGTCAGTATTAGTATTGCCATTCAAGTCAATGGTGCTGTTCTGGACGACCAGGGCACCACCCCCATGATTGACAGCAAACACTTTGATACCAGAAGCGCCTATCGACTTAAGGGCGCTGCCTATGATGGTAACGCCGTTAGTACCGGCATCTACAACCCTTGGAGTTGTTCCACTGGCTGCAGCGGCATCGAAGTCAACTTTACTGTTAATAATCTGAGCACCCGCAGCGGTAGCCTGAATGCATACGCCATCACCGTTGGTACCATCTGTCCTAATTTGACAACTGAAAGTCACACCATCAAGAACAGCCTTTGCAGCCGCCAATTTGATAATGGCTGTTTTTGCTGCCCTCTCATTCGCTACAACTGTGGAGTTCTTGAGGATTCCTTTAACAATAAGCTGGTCACTCTTATTGTCAGGAACATCATCAAAAAGATTAACCGGACGATTAAGTATGATGGTCGAATCTGTAACAGTAGCTCCAGCAGCTACCGTTACCTTCTCAATGGTAGCAGCAATGCTAATGTCTTCAACGATCAGCTTGCTCGCATTGCCTTCAATGATTAACTCTCCGCCATTGAGGTTAATCTTGATGTCGTTCACCGTGACTGCTGAGCCGATGGTAAAGCCTGTTGCTGGTATGTTCACCTGTGCCAACCCACCGGCTGCGGCTGGCTCCGGTTGAATTGTGATTGTCCCGTTGTTGATAGCATTAACTTCAGGGTCTACCAGGTTCTCAGGAGCGCCAACACCAACAACTTTGAGGATAACTGGCAGGTTTGGCGTAGCCTGCTGCAAGGTCTTGGCAGCCGCGAAGGCATTTTTAAAGGTGGCAGGCGTAAGGGGACTGGATCCATCTCCTCCTGGACCCGGCCCCGGCTGCACAAAGATAGTCTTGGGAGCCACGAGTGGTCCTGCCGTAATGGTGGCCTTCACCGTCTTGCTGGCGATAGTAGTCGGGTAGTTGGTGGCCGTCGTGGTAGCAGCTCGCTGAATAGTGATGGTGGACTCACCAACACCCACCCCTGTTACGGTTATCACCTGAGGCGCCGTGTTCCCCTCGGGGAAGGTCAGAGTTGGCAGGTTAACCGTCGCCACCGTTGGCTTGTTGGATACCACACTGACCACTAGGTTGCCATTGAGCGGGGGCTGCGTAGGGGCTACTGAGAAGGTTACCGTCGAGCCCACCTGGGTAGAAACCTCTGTTGGCTCAACCACCAGTCCTGCCGCCACTGGGGGCTCCACCTTCACCGGCACGGTGACCGGCGGCACTCCCGCGTAGTTGGTGGCTTCACTGGTACCCGCAACTGTAACTACAATGCTGGCCGTGCCAGTAGCCACACCTGAAACAGTTACCTGCTGAGCACTGGTGCTGCCCACCGGGAAGGTCAAGGTAGAAGAGCCGGCAATGGAGGCGATGGTGGAATCCGTGCTCACCACGCTCAGCACCAGCTTGCCACCCGCTGGGGCTACATTGGGCTTGATGTCCAAGGTAGCCTTAGAAAGAGCCGGAAGGGTTAAGCTGCTGGGAGTAACTACAATAGAAGGAGTAGGCGTCGGAGTTGGAGTGGGGGTCGGGGTGGGCGTCGGGGTCGGTGTTGGTGGAGTCTTGAAGAAGGTATCCAACTGAGTTTGAGTAACGCTTACCCCCGGAATCTTCAGGGTGCCGGACACAAAGGTGTTGACCTTGACCGCGTCTACACCCACAGTGGACACGGCAAACAAAATGGCGGCATCCTCGCAGTTGACAACTCCGTTGCCGTTGAAGTCGGAGATGGCCGGCTTGAGAGGGTCACCTAGCCCGGTGACATCGCTGGCCGTAATCGGCCCGGCTTTCAGGGTGTTGTTGACGAAGCTGACGATTTTGGCAGCGTCGCCGGTGTTGAGGCTGCAGGCGGCAAAAAGCACTGCCGCATCCTTGCTGCTAACCGAGGTTTTCACCCCGTCGTAGTAGAAGGAGAGGCCCTCGGCAACGGGAGCAGCGGTTTCGGGAACTTGAGCCGAGATGGTGGAAGGAACCTGCGTAACGGTAGGCGTGTCGGCAGAGCAGGCCGCTACCACCCCGGTTAGAGAAGAAGCCAGCGCCAAGGAAGCCAGCGTGGAACGCAAGCTGTGCTTGAGGTTACGGTTAGACATCATCAATCTCCAAGAAGAAAGGCTCTACAACCGGTTGAAGCCTTGGCAAGCGCAGCTCAACTCACTACAGGGAAACCCACAAAGACCTAGCTGCTAGTAGTATACCCATGCAGAAGCCAAAAAGTACAACAGGGAAACCAATCGAACGAAGAGATGCGCAAGCCAAGCGAGATGGAAAAAGCGACCTGCCACCACCAAGCAACTTTTCAGTCAGCCCAATAGAAGCAGGCCGCTGTCGCAAAGCTAGCCAAAGGCTAGTTCACCGAAATGGCAGGCCCGAAGTTGAAGTAGGTGGTGCTGC
>NZ_JANSHV010000205.1:0-15403 GCF_047461775.1 Synechococcus sp. R6-5 | reverse complement strand
CAAAAGCCGTCCTGGAAGGGCGGGGCTTTGGACCTAGCTTTTTGGTAAAGGTATGGGCTCTAGGGTGGAATCTTGTCCGTGACGGGCCTGTAGGATCGGGTCAACCGGGAACGAGGACTGGCGCTGCTTCAGGATCGGGGAGAATGGATCCCTGTTGGAGCCTGTGAATGGCTGCCGGGGATAGGGGAGAAGAGCCCGGAAGGGACTCCGTCCCGCTAACCCAAGCGGGTGAGGTTGATAAAGCCGACTGGTGGAACTGAGTTGAGCAATTTTGGGGTGCAGAGCGTGTTGTCGATGAACCTATGGAGTGCAGGGCTGTTGGGCCTTACCTTCAGCTCACCTGGAGAATTTGTCTTCCGCTTTCCCCCCGGCACCCCGCTGGTGGGAGGGCTGGGCCTACGCTGGTATGGCCTATTGATGGCAGTGGCCGTGTTGGTCGGCTTGATCTTGACCAAAGCGTTGGCAGAATCTCGTCATCTAGAGAAAGAGCCTGGCAAAGCCAGTGAACGAGTGGAGCTACTGGCCCTGTGGTTGGTAATATCTGGGTTTCTGGGCGCCCGCCTCTACTACGTCCTCACCCACTGGTCAGAGTTCCAAGACAACCCCCTCTCGGCCTTTGCCATTTGGCAGGGGGGTCTCATCATCCACGGTGGGGTGTTGGCCGGCGCGCTTGCCCTTTACCTCTATTGCCGCACCACCGGGATCAACGGCTGGAAGTACGCCGATGTGCTCACGCCGGGGTTGATTTTGGGCCAAGCCATCGGGCGCTGGGGCAACTTTTTCAACTCTGAGGCCTACGGTGCCCCTATTCCTCCCGACAGCCCTTGGCCGCTGCGGGTGTACATTCCTCCCCAAGCCCGCGAGCCGGAATACAGCCAATTTGAGTTTTTTCACCCCATCTTTTTTTACGAAAGCGTCCTCAACCTGCTTCTATTTGCCCTCTTGATGGGAATGTTCTGGCGCTTTCCCAAACTCAAAGATGGCACTTGGGTTTGGACCTATGTTGTCGGCTATAGCCTGATCCGCATCCCCTACGAAATCTTGCGCGTGTCGGCGGTGGCCTATCTGCCGGGAACTTCCATCAAAGCCGCCTATGTAGCCAGTGGCTTGGGCTTGGTGATCGGGATCGGCATGTTGATCTACATGTACCGGCTGCGCTTCGACCCCGATTTGGAACAACTGGCAGCGTGGTTATCGGAGCAAGCGGGATTAGCGCCAGAAGCAGCCCAAAACCTTCTGGAACGGGCTTGGGCTATTCAACAGAGACATCGCCGCGCCGACCTGTTGGATCGTGTCACCCTCGCCATGCCCCACTTTCCCGGCACCCTTGCCCCTCACCTGTCTCTTGGCCAACGGGAGCTGCTCATGCGGCAACTGTTTTGTCGCCTGGAAGGCAGGGATCCCTCTGAGGAAGGGCTGGCCCAAGCCAGTTAGTGCCGTGGCCATCAGGCTGAATCAGGGTCATTCCCTCACCCCCAAGGAGAAAGCAGGGCCAGGGAGCAAAACCTTTAGGCCAGCAGACCTCGGGCCAGCAAACCCGCCCCCCCTCCCATCAACACCAACAGCCAAGTGGGCTGGCGAAAGCGCATCAAGGCAATGAAGGCCGCTACCCCGATCCCCAAAGCCACCAGCGAAGCGGGAGTTGTTTGTTGTAGCAGCGCATTTTGGGCCAAGGGCACTGTAGCCGCAGCAACAGCCCCCAGGGCCGTTGGGGTAATTGCCTGCAGGGATCCCTTCACCCAAGCATTGTGCCGTATGCGCAACAGAACCGGAGCTGCCAGCAAAATAAAGGCAAAAGAAGGGGCAAAGATGGCCACTGTTGCCGTCAGGGCCCCCAGCACCCCTGCCACCTTGTAGCCGATAAAGGCTGCCGTCAGCACCACCGGGCCAGGAGTAAATTGCCCAATGGCCACCCCATCCAAGAACTCTGTCGGCGTCAACCAGCCCAACTGATCCACCACCTCGTCGGCGATGAAGGGGATGATCACCAGCCCTCCCCCGAAGATGGCGCCGCCTACTTTCAGGAAAAACAAGGTCAAAGGCCAGAAATAGGCACCAATCCGCTCCAGACCCCAAAAGCTGCTCAGGATAAGGGTTTCCGGTGGAACCGTGGCCACTACCGTCTGGGCCAACGTCAATACTGGCCAAGGGAGTAAAATCGGGATCCCCGATAGTGGGCCTTTTTTGGGCCCATACAGCAGCAGCCCCACCAGAGCCGCCAGCCCGAACAGCAACAGGATATTCACCCCCCCAATCAGCAGCAGGGCAAAGGCCGCCACCGCGATCAGCCCCCGGCTCCAATCCTTCACAGCTTTACGGCCCAGTTTCCAGCAAAAGGCCAGGATAATGGCGATCACCACCGGGGCCACCCCAAAAAACATCCCCTCTAGCTGCGGCACCCCCTGAAAGCGAAAGTAAAGCCAAGAAAAAATCACCTCGATCACAAAAGCAGGGGCAATGAAGCAAATCCCCGCCAGCACCGCCCCCAACCAGCCTGCCCGCACATAGCCGACATAGATCCCCATCTGGGTAGAAGCTGGCCCTGGCAACATTTCACATAGGCCCACCCCTTCGGTAAATTGTTCCTGGCTCATCCAGCCCCGCCGGATCACCGCCTCATCGTGTTGCATGGCGATGTGGGCTTGGGGGCCGCCGAAACCCAGGGATCCCAGCCGCAGGAATACCACGGCAATCTCTTTCAGGCGCGTTGAAAGGGAGGGCAAGTTGTCGGGGGCGTTTTCCGGCCTGGGGAACTGACCGGGAGCAGACTCAGAAGACATGGGCAAAGCCCGGCAAGACAACCCCGCCTATCCTGCCATCTGTCCGGGATCCCTTCAAGAGGACAACACTCGCCCGTTTATCCTTTCACCCAAACTGCCCCCTCAGGTCTTCAGGCTTCGCAACCACTCTTCCAGAGCGCGGATCGGCGCGGGATCCCGGTAGACGCGATCTTGACGTGCTTTCACCTGCTGGCCCATTTGCTCTCGCCACTCTGGATCCAAGCCCAACCGACTGGCAATCTGGACGTATTCATCGAGGTTATGAGCGATGGTATCGAGAATCCCCATCTGCTGCAGGATGGCGTAGGTGTGGCGGCCCCGCATCAGGGATCCCGGCAGGGTGACGATGGGCAGCCCGTGGGGCAGGGCTTCCAGGGTGGTGTTGCCCCCTGACCAGCCGAGGCTATCCAGGTAAATATCCCCCAGGGCATTGTAGGCCGCATATTCTGCGGGGGAGAGTTCTGGTAAGAGCACCACATACTCTTCAGCGGCCAGGTCATAGGCTTGAAAGGCCCGCCGCATCCGTTGCCAAAAGCGCTCGCGGATCCCTTGGGAGAAGCGGCCTCGCAAAAATAGAAATTGACACTTCCCCACTTTCCGGGCGATGCGAGGGAACACCTCGTCGTACTGAGGTAAGTACTTGAATAGGGATTGGGCGCAGAGGTAAAGCACCCTGTCGGGATCCACCCCCCAAGCTTGCCAGTCCACAGGGGCGGGGTCAACTTCTAGGGGAATATAGTAGGTGCCGATGCCAGGCAGGGGCAGGAGCTGCTCGGTGTAATGGCCGGCCCCGTCCGGCGGCTCCATCAGCTCGCTGCTGAGGAAAACGTCTATTGTCGGCAGGCCAGAAGTTTGCGGGTGGCCCCAGGCCATCGCCTGTACCGGCGCCAAGCGGAGGGCGGCCAGTTGGGCACAGACCGGGTCAATGCCCACTTCCGGGTAGAGGAGCACATCCAGCTGTGCCTCTCGAATAGCCGCTTGCCATTCTTCTATGCTGCGGGATCCGGCCACAAAGTGCTCAAAACGAGGGGGCAGGGAGCACGTGACCTCATCTTGGATGACCGAGGTGTGGAAGCCGTAGAGGGCCACTTGAGCACGATCCAGGGCTTCTACCCAGCCGCGAGTCAGGATCTTCCAAACGGAGTGATCCCGAAACAGGCCGGAGACAATGCCCACCCGCACTCGGCCAGGATGTCGCTGCCAGAGGACGGAGGGCTGGGGATAGCGGGCCGCCATCACGTCCCTCACCAAGGATCCGTAGAGCTGCTGCAGGTCGCGGTCGTTCTGGCCTTGGTAGGGCAAAAAGAAGGGTTGGACGGAGCCGATCCCGGCAGCTGCTCGCTCCAGGGTTTCGGGATCCCGCGGCAGGTGTTCCCAGCGGCCCTTCACCTGTTGTAGGGCTTGGCGGTAGCGCTCCCGAGCCACGGAAACTTGGTCTGCCGAGGCGTACAGCAAGGGCAACTGGCTAACACACCAGCCCAGGGCCGCGGCCAAGTCGGCGGGATCCGCTTGCCAGAGTTGGTAGAACAGCTCCGCCGCTTCCTCCTCCCGGCCACAATCCCGCAGCAGGATGGCCAGGGTGTAGGCGGCATCGGCAAAGTCCGGCTGCAGCTCCAGGGCCTGTCCCAAGGGGACAAGGGCCGCCTCCAAATCCCCCTGCTGCCGCAGCACCAGCCCCAGCTGGTACAAAACTTCCGCGTCCGGCCCCCCCTGCTCTAGGGCCAGTTGCAGGTGAGTTTTCGCCTCCGCCAGCTGCCCCGCCTGCTTGAGAACAATTCCCAAATTAAAGTGGGCGTCGGGAAACCAGGGCTGGTGGGCAAGGGCCTGCCGGATCAGGGCAATCGCGTCGTCCAGGGATCCCTGTTGCTGCCGACAGACCCCCAAGAGATGCAGTGCCTCGGGGTGGGTGGGCTGGGCTTGCAGCACCTGCTGGTAAAGTGAGACAGCCTGTGGCCATTGCCCTGCCTGGTGATGGCGAACGGCTTGGGCCAACAGACGCTGCAGGTGCTCTCCTCTGTCCTTTCCAGCTCTGCCTAGGCCAAAGCCTTTCCCCGGTCCAGACACAGTGAGCTCCTCTCGCCGGCGGATCCTGGGCCTCTACCCCATCAGCCGTTGGGGAAATTGAGAAAGCCCGCCAAGGCCGGAGCAATCGGCAACAGGGTCATGACCATCAAAAAGAGGGCCAGCAATGCCAAAGCATCCCGCTGACCGTCGGTTTCAGTAATCTCATCCTGCGGTGGACGCTCTGGCTCGCGGGCGATGAACAGGATCAGCAGCGCCCAGTAGAGGGCCAAGACGTTGCTGATGGCCGCCACCGCCAAGGCAATCAGGGTGATGAAGGTGGCGCGGGCCGCCGTCTTCCGCCCGTACACCGCCTGCACAATGCGACCCCCGTCCAGCTGCCCTGCCGGCAGCAGGCTCAAGGCGGTGATTGCCAGGCCAATCCAGCCCACGGCAACAAAAGGATGAATGGGAACCAGCTCCGCCTGCAACTGGGATCCCAGCACCAGCCGCGCTAGGGTGCCTACCAGGATGGAGCTGCGGAAGATCTCCGTGGGCACATACAGACCCTCGGAGCCGGAGAGCTTCAGGCCAGCCAAGAGCACCAGCAGCGACAGGATCCCGCTCGCTGCCGGGCCGGCAAAGGCAATGTCGAAGAGGGCCTTGCGGCTGGGCACCGGCGATTGGATGCGGTTCAGGGATCCCAGCGTGCCGATCCCCAAGCTGGGGATAACAAAGGCAGGGCTGAGGCGCACGCCGTACTTGCCCGCCATCCAGCGGTGTCCGGTCTCGTGCACCAGCAAGATGGCGAAGATCCCGGCTGCCACCGGCAGGGCTTCCACCCAGCGCCCCGGCGCATCCAACAGCCGGAAGCCCAAGAGATTGGCCCCCACCTCCAACGTGGCGACGAAGCTGAAGACCAGCAACGCCCCCGCCAGGATCTGCGCCCCCACGGAAGCGCGGTAATTGACGATGGGATCCGGCAAGACCACCACCGCCGGCTTTTCCGCCGGATCCTCCACCAAAAAGAGCTGGTAGCGACTGCCCACCTGCTCTTTGAGCTTCTCCACCAGCAGGGGTACCACCACCTCCGCCTCCTGGCGCAGGTTGCCCTTAAAAATCGCCCCTTCCCCATAGGGGACGGTCTCGGTGACGAAAAAGGTATCGAGGCCGAAAATAGACTGAATGGCCTGCAGATCCTCAGCCGAGATCCGCTGCAGAACCGCAGGCGCTTCCAAAGGCGCCTCCCCTGCCGAAGGGGCTTCCCCCTGCTCTTCCAGACGAGCCAACTGCTCGCGACGGGCCTGCAGCTCCTGCTGGGCCAACTGGCGGGTCTTGCGCCCCACAGCAATGTAAAGCCCTGTAAAGACCAACAGCAACACCAGGAAGCCTGCAAAATTGAGGTAGATCCCCAGCAGCAGCAGCCCCAGGAAAACCACCCACGGCAACAAGAGCAGGGATCCCTGTAACCACACCCAAACGGCTAAGGATCCCCGCCGACGGGCTCTCCAGAAGCCCCAACCCAAAAAGGCCAGCGTTCCCAGCAAAAAGAGCGGCGTAATCTCAGCGGCAATGTTCATGGCTGACCTATGAGGCTGTACGGGTACCAAGCTGAGGGCAAGACGGCTCAAGCAGAAACAGCCGTTCCTTCAAAACGGGGCTCCGGCTGCTCCCACAGGTAGAAGCCAGCTTTCCGAGGTTTCAGGAGGAACAGCCGCAAAAACTGATAGAAGTTATCCAAGTAGAGGGGCAGCTTGCGCAAACCCTTGAAGGGGCCGGATCCCCGGGCAATCTCCCTCAGCTTAGCGTTGTTGGCCACGCACTTTTGCAGCCGCCGCACAAACTCAAGGTTTTCCACATCCAACACCACCGGGAACACCTTGGCCGCCTCGCGGTTGGTCTTGTAGATTACCTCCATGTCATAAGTATGGGGATCCAGCCCGATGAGGCGGTAGAAATCGGGGCGCTCTCCCACATCATTGAGGTACATGGTGGCGAACACCGACAGCAAGAAGAAGCGGCACCACAGCTTGGCCACCCATCCCTTGAGCAGCCGCGGCTGGCTTAGGAGCATGAGCGCAAAGAAATCGCCGTGGCGGTTCTCGTCCTGGCACCAGTTCTTGAAGAAGTTGAAGATGGGGTAGATGCGGTCTTCGGGATGGGCCTCCAGGTGGCGGTAGATGAGGATGTAGCGCCAGTAGCCGATCTTCTCCGAGAGATAGGTGGCATAGAAGATGAAACGCGGCGCGAAATAGGTGTAAGACTTGTGCTTAGTGAGAAAGCTCAGGTCGAAGGCCATGTTGAAGTCGCCCATGGCGCGGTTCAGGAAGCCGGCATGGCGGGCCTCATCGCGGCTCATCAGGGCAAAGCACTCGGCCAAAACGGGGTTGGTCTCTTTTAGCTTGCGCGACAGCTCCTTGTAGAGGAGAAAACCGGAGAACTCGGCTGTACAGGAGCGCTCCAAGAACTCCACAAACAACCGGCGCGCCTGCGGATCCAGGCGGCTTTCCCAGTCTTGGTTGAACTCCTCACCCCGGACGAAGTGATGGCGGTTGTAGTCGGCGCGAAACTCCTGCAGGATGGCCCGGAAATCGGCCTCTCGATCCCCTAAGCCCATTTTGCCGATGGCCTCGAAATCGGTGGTGTAGAAGCGCGGCGTCAGGATGGTCTCGGTGGGCACTCGCGCTTGAGTTTGAGCAGCTTGCAAACTGGGACTCATAGTGATTTAAAGCGGATGAAAAGGCCAGGTATACTCTCGCAGTTTACCAGCCTCTCTGGCCGTCGTGGGGATAAGAAGTGTTACCGGCAGGCTCTGAGAGATCCTTAAGACTCCACTGCCAGCGGCTGGGATCGCAAGGGATCCGTCAGCTCCCTGCCCTCCTCCGAAGGCGGGATCACCTGCCAAAACAGAGGCAAATAGGATTCCCAATTTTGCAGAATGCGCTCCGCTTTGGGGGAATGGGTGCGGCGATAGTGCTCTTGGATCAGGCTCTTCAGTTGTGCCTCTGCTGCTGCTGTCTGCACCCGCTGAATGCGCACGATCTCCCCGTTGACCTTGGCGGGGAAGTTGCCCTCCTCATCCAGCACATAGGCCAGGCCGCCGGTCATCCCCGCTCCCAGGTTGCGGCCCACCCGCCCCAGCACCACCACCACCCCACCGGTCATGTACTCGCAGCAGTGGTCGCCGGATCCCTCGATCACCGCCTGCGCTCCCGAGTTGCGCACCGCAAAGCGTTCCCCTGCCTGGCCGTTGGCGAATAGGTAACCCCCGGTGGCCCCGTACAAACAGGTGTTGCCCAGGATTACATTTTCCGCCGGATCGCGGGGCGCCTCAGGGGGAGCCAGGATGACGATCTCGCCGCCACACATGCTCTTGCCCACGTAGTCATTCGCTTCTCCTGTCAGGGTCAGGCGCATCCCCGCCAGCGTAAAAGCGCCAAAGCTCTGGCCGGCGCTGCCGACAAAGCGCAGATCCAACTGCCCCCCCTGTTGGGCGAAGCCGGTATCTCCGTACAAGCGGGCCAAGGTTCCGGCAATGCGCCCGCCCACACAGCGGTCGGTGTTGGCGATAGGGATCTCCACCGTGGCCGTGCCGCAGGTCTCCACCGCCTTCTGCACCTCCGGCTGAGCCAGGATCTGCTCATCCAGCACCGGGCCGTTGGAATGCACCGGCTCATGCTCCAACCAGTCGGGCAGGGTGTTGGGATCAAAACCGGGGGGAGTTCGCAGCAGACACTCCAAGTTCAAGGATTGGGTCTTCTGCAGAACCGCATCGGCGCGCGGACAGAGCAGATCCACCCGCCCGATCACCTCCTTCAGAGAGCGGTAGCCCAGTTGCGCTAAGACTTGGCGCACCTCCTCCGCCACAAAGGTGAAGAAGGTCACCACGTGATCTGGCGTGCCGGGGAAGCGCTTGCGCAACTCCTCCTTCTGGCTGGTCACTCCCACAGGGCAGTTGTTGGTGTGGCACACCCGCGCCATGATGCACCCCTCCGCAATCATGGCCACCGTGCCAAAGCCAAACTCTTCTGCCCCCAGCATGGCCGCCATCACCACTTCCCAACCCGTGCGAATGCCGCCATCCACCCGCAGGATGGAGCGCTGCCGTAGGCCGTTTTCCAGCAGGGTATGATGCACCTCCACCAGGCCCAACTCCCAAGGTGCCCCGGCATGTTTGATGGAGCTCAAGGGGGAAGCCCCTGTGCCCCCTTCATGGCCGGAGATTTGGATGATGTCGGCGTTGGCCTTGGCTACTCCTGCCGCCACCGTGCCGATGCCCACCTCCGCCACCAGCTTCACCGACACCTGTGCCTGGGGGTTCACCTGGTGCAAGTCGAAGATCAACTGCGCCAGATCCTCGATGGAGTAGATGTCGTGGTGGGGCGGCGGCGAGATCAAGGTCACCCCCGGCTTGGAGCGGCGCAGCTTGGCGATGTAGGGGCTGACCTTTTTGCCCGGCAGTTGCCCGCCCTCGCCCGGCTTGGCCCCCTGGGCAATTTTGATCTCAATTTGCCGCGCGTTGAGCAAATACTCCGGTGTCACGCCAAAGCGGCCCGAGGCCACCTGCTTCACCGCCGAGCTGGCGTTGTCCCCCATGCGCAGCCCCTTCAGGTGGGGAAAGCGGGCCGAGGTGCCATCTGGGCCTACATCGGTGATGGGGAGGTATCGTTCCGGATCTTCCCCGCCTTCACCGGAGTTGGACTTGCCGCCGATGCGGTTCATGGCAATGGCCAGGGTCTCGTGGGCCTCGCGGCTGAGGGCCCCCAAGGACATCCCACCTGTGGCAAAGCGTTTGAAAATCTCCGACACCGGTTCCACTTCCTCCAAGGGAATGGGATCCCGGTCGCTGCGGAAATCCAGCAGGTCTCGCAACGCGGTGGGGGTGCGGCTGCGCAGGTGCGCCCTGTAGATCTCATAGTGGGCAGGCTGACCCGATTCGATGGCCTTGTGCAGCAGTTTGGCCATTTCTGGACTGTTGATGTGGTATTCGCCTTTGGGCCGCGCCTGGATAAAGCCAAAGTTCTCCAGCTTTTTCGAGGTGAGTTCGGGAAAGGCCCGCTGGTGATTCACCATGCCCTCGCGGGCCAGATCCGCCAGCGTCATGCCTCCCACCCGCGACACCGTGCCGCGGAAGGCCAGATCGATCACCTCTTGGCTCAGGCCAATGGCCTCGAAAATCTGCGCCCCGTGGTAGCTGGAGAGCAGAGAAATGCCCATTTTGGAAAGAATCTTGAGCAGCCCTGCCTCAATGGCGGCGCGGTACTTCAGTTGCACCTCGGCCAGGGAAAGCTGGGGCAACTTGCCGGCAGCCATCTGGGTTTGCGTCTTGGGCTTGTGCCACCACTGCCGCACAGCTTCATAGGCCAGATAAGGACAAACGGCGCTGGCCCCGTAGCCGATCAAGCAGGCAAAGTGGTGGGTGCTCCAGCATTGGGCAGTCTCCACCACCAGGGAAGCGCGTAGGCGCAGCCCCTCCTGGATGAGGTGATGGTGGATGGCGCCCACCGCCAACAGAGGTGGGATCAGAGCCTGCTCAGCATCAAGGCCGCGATCCGAGAGGATTAAAATCTCAGCTCCCCCCCGCACTGCCTGAGCCGCCTGCTGGCAGAGGGCCCGTACCTGGACCTCCAGTCCTTCTGGGCCGGCAGCCACCGGATAGAGAATCGGGAGCGTGTGGCAGGGAAAAGGGGTATGCTGCAGAGCGGCCAGCTCCGCTTCGTTGAGCACCGGGCTGCGCAACTGCAACAGGCGGGCATGCTCAGGGCGGATCTCCAGCAGGTTGCCCTTGGATCCCAGATACACATCCAAAGACATCACCAGGCTCTCCCGCAGGGGATCGATGGCAGGGTTGGTGACCTGGGCAAAGCGCTGCTTGAAATAGTCGTAGAGGGGATGAGGCTGGGTGGACAGCACAGCCAGCGGCGCATCATCCCCCATGCTGAAGGTGGGCTCCTTGCCCGTAGCCGCCATCTCCTCGATGATCATCTCCACATCTTCTGAGGAGTACCCGAAGGCGGTTTGGGCTTGTAACAGTTGTTCTTCCGAGAGGTGAGGGGTATTTTCAAAGCCTTGGGTGCTGAGCTGAACGCGATGGGCTTTGAGCCATTCGCCGTAGGGGTGCTGGGCTGCCACCTGGGTTTTGATCTCCCAGTTTTTGCAGATTTGCCCGCTCTGCAGATCCACCGTCAGCATCTGCCCTGGGCCTAGCCGCCCTTTTTCCAAAATGTCGGTCTCCGGCAGAGGAACCACGCCAGCTTCCGAGGCCACCACCAGCAGACCATCGCGGCTGCGAGCGTAGCGGGCTGGGCGCAGGCCATTGCGATCCAACGTGGCCCCGATGGTTTTGCCGTCGCAGAAAACCACCATCGCCGGGCCATCCCAAGGCTCCTGCAGGCCGCCGAAGAACTCGTAGAAATCCACCACTTCCGGGTGATTCTGCAGTTCTGGCTGGTTGCGATAGGCTTCCGGGATCAGCACCATCATCGCCTGCTGAGTGGAGTAGCCCGACTGAATCAACAGCTCAAACACAGCGTCCAGACCTGCTGAGTCGCTGGTGCCCGGGTCAATAATCGGCTTCAGATCCTCGACCGCTGTACCCCAGCGGGGATGGGAAAGGGTTTGTTCGCGGGCGGCCATCCAGTTGACATTGCCCAGGTAGGTGTTGATCTCGCCGTTGTGGCAGAGGTAGCGGAAAGGCTGAGCCAGCGACCAACGCGGCAGGGTATTGGTGCTGAAGCGGCGGTGGTAGGTGGCGTAGGCGGTGCTGTAGAGGGGGTTTTGCAGATCTCGATAAAACTGGCCCAGAACCGACGATTGCACCATGCCTTTGTAAACGACAACCCGGCAGGACAAAGAGGCAAAATACAGAGCATAAAAGCCAAACCGAGCCTCTATCCGCCGCCGAATGCGCCGCCGCAACAGATAGAGCTGCTGCTCTAGCTCGTCTCCTTCCAGCGTGGGATGGGTGAGGAGCATCTGCCAAATGGAGGGCATGGTCTGCCGCGCCATCGGCCCCAGGCAATTGGGATTGACCGGTACCTGCCGCCAAACCACCCGCTGCCAGTCGGTGGTGGTCAAGTACTCATCGATCACCTGCTGCACCGCCTGACACTCAGCAGGATCCTGAGGCAAAAAGACCATCCCCACCGCGCTGTGAGTGGGATCCCAAGCTCGAATTTCTTCCCTCTCTGCCTGCAACAGCGACCAGGGGATTGCCGTTGCAATGCCCGCCCCATCGCCGCTCTGGCCGTCGCCGCCACAGCCACCCCGATGTTCCATACAGGTGAGGGCCTGAAGGGTTTTCTGCAAGAGGTCGTGGCTGGCTCTCCCCTGCTGATTCACCAAAAAGCCGACCCCGCAAGCATCCCGCTCTTGAAAGTGCCAGTTTTCCTGCAGGATAGGGGCCGAGACCTGAGAGGGATGGGGATTCATAGGAGTAAAAACAGTTTGGAATAAATCACGCTTTCAGAGGTGGAAAACCAGCATATCGCACTCCAATCCGACAGGAAAAGGGGGGCAGTCTCAAGTCACGGCTGGCTCTTGCCAACAGGGCAACCGTTGGGGCAATCGGATCAGCGAAGTAAAGACAAAAAAGCTCGCCATGAACAGATTTTTCGAGTTTCTTCTGCAGCTTTCCCCGACGGACTGCGGACGATCTGAGAAAGCTAGGGCGAATGCGCCAGCTCACACCGGCTCCGCTCGCTGGCAACTGGCCCTGTGGAGAACTGCGGTAGGGAGACAGCCGTAGGGTATGTCCAGGAAGAGGGCAACCCCACAGATGTACAACAGATGTACAAAGTCAGGCGTGCAACGGTCTATCGCTGGCTGAACCTAGAAGACCTCAGGCCGACAAAAGTCAAGACCCAGAAGCCAAAGATAGACTTGGCCGCCCTGCAGCAAGACATAGGCCAGGACCCAGGAGCTCAATTGTAAGGATAGAGCTCAGAGATTCGGGTCGCGCCAGCGGGACGGAGCCCTTGCCCTATTGACTATACTGGTGGTGCTCTGGGAGCAATGATACTATTACCCTAGATTTTTCGTGTTTCTGAGTAAGCTCATGCTGACTTGCCCAAGCCGTCATTCTTTTAACTTAGATACGACAAGATCCATAATGGAAAGCAGCATTATCGATGCCAGGATTGTCACAGGCAATTTATACCTGAATCTACTCAAAAGATTGTCTCAGAAGTCAATATATCCCTAGTTAATAAACTTAAGCGACTTTCCATTGCTGCTATATCTTATGTAAATGAACTACCAGAACTCTGGACAAAATTATGTTAATCACAAATCAACTTATCCTTCCCAAATCATGGAGGTCTACCCGTCAAAAGAGGTACTTTGATCCTGCGATGCGACGAGCTATTGCCATTTGTGCTAGCAGGTTGGAGCTTGAAAGCAGGACGAGCTTCCCAAACTTGTTCAGAATGATTGTTCAGAATGACTGTGTCTCCACATGGGTTGGAGTCAGTGTTGCCGAGAAAAGCCATATCCTTGCTAGATTGAAGTCATGGGATCCCTGACTCTACCCGGTAGAACTGAACTTTATGACCGTCCCTCTGATTCACAGCCGTGACGTTCTGGAGAGCCGTCTCAAGGAGATTCCTGCTGAACCCGGCGTATATTTAATGCGAGATGCCACGGATCAGATCCTCTATGTAGGCAAGTCCAAGAAATTGCGCTCTCGAGTGCGATCTTACTTCCGCTTCACCGGCGACCTGTCCCCTCGCATTCAGCGCATGGTAGCTCAGGTTTGCGAGATCGAGTTTATCGTAACCGACAATGAAAGTGAAGCCCTAGCCCTAGAAGACAATCTGATTAAGACCCATCAGCCCCCTTATAATGTTCTCCTTAAGGACGATAAAAAGTATCCCTATTTGTGTATTACCTGGTCGGAGCCTTATCCCCAGCTTTACATCACCCGCCATCGTCGCCTTGATCGGAATCAAGACAAATACTATGGCCCCTACACCGATGTTGGCCTGTTGCGCCATACCCTTGGGTTGGTCAAACGAATTTTTCCCTTGCGCCAACGGCCCAAACCTCTGTACAAAGATCGCACCTGTTTGAACTACGACATTGGGCGCTGCCCCGGGGTATGCCAAGGCTTGATCAGCCCAGAAGAGTATCGCAAAACGCTGACTCAAGTGGCCATGATCTTCCAAGGCCAGACAGATGAGCTGATCCGAGAGCTGCAGGAGAAGATGATCCAGGCCGCCGAACAGGAAAATTACGAGGCAGCCGCACGATATCGGGATCAAATTCGCGGTTTGGAACAATTGGGAGAATCCCAGAAGGTCTCTTTGCCTAACTCTACCGTCAGCCGTGATGCTCTGGCCTTGGCCATGAATGATTCACGAGCCTGCATTCAATTGTTTCAGGTGCGGGCAGGCAAGTTGGTGGGGCGGCTGGGGTTTGTGGCCGAAAACCGCGGTGACGACCCAGGCCTTATCTTGCAGCGGGCTTTACAAGAGCATTATCAATACTGCGATCCGGTGGAAATTCCCTCTGAGATTTTGACCCAGTATGAATTGCCCGATCACGATTTTCTGGAGTCTTGGCTGAGTCAGAAAAAAGGCCGCAAGGTCAGCCTTGTTGCCCCCCAACGGCAGAGCAAAGCCGAGCTGATCGAGTTGGTTGAGCGGAATGCCCAACTGGAGCTAACCCGCACTCAGCGCTTGGCGGATCGGGATGCCGCGGCCTTGGAGCGCTTGGCAGAAGTCTTGGATTTGCCGGATGTGCCCCGCCGTCTAGAAGCCTACGATATTTCCCACATCCAGGGATCCGATGCTGTGGCCAGTCAGGTGGTGTTTATCGATGGCCTGCCTGCCAAACAGCACTACCGCCGCTACAAGATTCGCAACCCTGAGGTGCGCCCCGGTCACTCCGATGATTTTGCCAGCCATGCAGAAGTGGCCCGGCGTCGCTTCAGCAAAATGACCCCTGAGGATCAGCCGGATTTGGTGCTCATCGACGGGGGCAAGGGGCAGTTGTCGGCAGTCATGGCCGTCTTGGCGGATTTGGGGCTGGATCACCTGCCGGTGATTGCCTTGGCCAAACGAGAAGAAGAGATCTTTCTGCCGGGGGATCCCGTGCCCTTGCGGTTGCCGGCCCAAGATCCGGCTCGCTTGTTGTTGCAACGCCTGCGAGATGAGGCCCACCGATTTGCTCTCGCCTTTCATCGCCAGCAACGGAAAGCGCGTCAACATGCCTCTACGCTGGACGAGATCCCCGGCTTGGGCAAGTATCGGCAAAAGCTGCTGATGGAAGAATTTCGGTCGATTGCCCGCATTCAGGTGGCCTCAGAAGACCAGTTGGCTCAAGTGCCCGGCATTGGCCCGAAGATTGCCCGGCAGATTTACCGCTACTTTCACCCGGAAACTCAGGCGGAATCCCCGGAGACTGCAGGGGTGGAGTAGTTGAGAATCTGCACAGGGATCCCTGCTCCCCCAGCACTTGGTGGGGTGATATCCACAGAAGCCTGAGCACCCTTCCTCGCCCGTGATTTTACGAGATCACGGGGGAACTTGTAGTGCGGAAAACATCGCTCAAAGCAAAAATGATACATAATCTCAGGGGCAGGCGTTCTTAGTGCCCTAGGTTGTGTTGATCTTTCATTTGAG
>NZ_JANSHV010000204.1:0-5540 GCF_047461775.1 Synechococcus sp. R6-5 | reverse complement strand
GCCCTCACCCCCAGCCCCTCTCCCAAAGAGAGAGGGGAGCTATGGAGCGACGGGGTGAGTTGTTTCATGGCTACTTGAAATGGCCATGTCTTGGGATCCCCATCTTTTTCCCCCTGGGAATCAGGGGGGCCGGTGGGCAGCAAGGAGTGCCCAGGGGCGCAGTTCGGATCCCTGGAAGTCCGTTTAAGCTGAGAGTTCAAGGCTGAAAACTTAGTGCCTAAACCATTTGGGTGTGAGCTGTGACTTTGGAGACGTGGTGTCGCCACCAGCTGAGCCGCTTTGCAGAGTGGGGAAAAATAAGGCTCTGGCAAGGAGTTGCCCTGAAGCTGCTGGCCACTGCTTGCTTTGCCTGTTTAGGCGCGATCATCCGGCTCAACACTCCCGCCCTTCACCCCTTTCAGATTGTGTTTTTGCGCAACCTATTCGGGTTTCTCGCCCTGTCGCCGCTGGTGTTGCGGGCTGGGATCCAGTCTCTGCACACCGCCAAGATGGAGTTTTACCTCCTGCGCTCGGCGATCAGCACGGTGGGGATGTTGCTCTCCTTTTGGGCAGCCAGCCTGTTGCCTCTGGCAGAAGCTACGGCGCTGAGCTTTGTTCAACTTTTGTTTGCCGGCACGATGGCGGTATGGGTGTTGGGCGAGCAGATGCGCTCGTCCCGCTGGCTGGGATTGGGCCTGGGGTTTGCCGGGGCTTTGGTGATGTTGAGGCCAGGCTTCCGAGAGTTTTCTCTGGGAACAGGGCTGGCCTTGGGGGCGGCAGCACTCTTTGCCTGGGTGACCATCGTGCTCAAGATCCTCTCCCGCACCGAGTCCAGCCTCACGATTACGGCCTACATGGGCCTGCTGCAGACCCCCCTTTCCTTTCTGGCTGCCGTCTGGGTTTGGACCTGGCCTTCTCCTGAGCAGTGGCTGTGGATGGTGGCCATGGGGCTACTGGGCAGCATTGGCCAGGTGGCCCTCGCCCAGGCCTACAAGCTGGCTGAGGTGACGATGCTGCTGCCTCTGGATTTCTCCCGTCTGCTCTGGGCCAGCCTAATCGGGTTTTGGGTGTTTGCCGAGATCCCGGATGGGTGGACTTGGATGGGCGGAGCCTTGATCTTGGTGGGCGCCACCTCTGGAGCCTACGGCGAAGCCCGCCTGCCCACAATGCCGACCCAGGCCCGTACCGGCGGAGTTGGATAGCAGACAGATATCCTCTGCCAGGACTTACAGCCGAGGGAGAACAGGGCTGGAGCTGGTCAGGTCTGTGGTGGTAAGGGCCACCAACAGGGCTTCTGGACTGACGGGGAAGGGCAGGTGGTGGATGTCGGATCCTGGCTGGCAGGCCACTTGGGCAGCATGCAGCAGGTCGGCGGATCCCAAGTGACCTAGCTTGAGATCCCGCAAGTTGAGGGGCAGCCCCACCTGGCGGTAGAACTCCAGCAACTGGGTACGTGCTGCCAGCGCCAACTGGCTTCCCTGCAGGATCTCTTCTAGGCGGAGCTGGGCCAAAATGCCGAAAGCCACCTTCTCGCCGTGCAGGGTGGCCCGGTGCCCCAGCAAATGGGTTAGCCCGTTGTGGACAGCGTGGGCGGCCACGGTGCGACACTTAGCCCCACCCATGCCGCCAACGATCCCTGCCAGGCAAATGCAAGCATCCACCACCTGTTTCCAAGCAGTTCCGCCCGGCTCCCGCAGGGCCGCCGCCGATTGCTGGAGAAGCAAATCCCGCAGGACGCGGGCCTGCTGCACAGCGCCAATCACCAGGGCATCTTCCGATGCGCCGCTGCTGACAGAAGACTCGTACCACTTGGCCAAGGCATCTCCGATCCCGGCTACCAAGGTGCGAGGGGGAGCCTGACGAATGAGGTCGTAGTCCAAGATCAAGGCGGCTGGGGCCTGATCCAAGGCCACATCCCGCTGAAAAGCGCCGCTGTCGGAGTAGATATTGGATAGGGCGCTCCAGGCGGCACAGGTGGCCGCAGAGGTGGGCACGGTAACCACGGGGATCCCCAATCTGTGGGCCACTAGCTTGGCCGTATCCAGTGCCTTGCCACCCCCCACTCCTAAGATGCCGGTTACCGATTCCGCCGTGGCCAGCGCCTGCAAACGCGCCAGCTCGGACTCGCTGCAGTCTACCCCGTAGGTAGTCCAGTGAACTTGGAGGGCGGGATCCCGGGCGAAATTGCGCTCCAGGGGGGCCTCAACTACAGCCAAGGAGCGTTCCCCCCCGATCACCAGCACACGGGATCCCAGTACCGCAAGGGGCACAGCTTCCAGAATGCCGCTGCCGCGGTACAGCCGACCTGGGGCCGGAATGGCAAGATCCAATTGGCAAGGAGAGGCGCTTAGCATTGCAAGAATGGGCGAGAAAAAGGACTCCGTCCCGCTATCGCGGTAGCTCAGTGTCCGTGAATATAGATAACGATTCTAGCCGCAAAAAGGGCTGCGCACCGCTGGCGCGAATGCAGATGGCTCACCTAAGGTCTGGCTATAGTTGTTGAAGCTGGTCATCCCCTCAACTCTTCAGCCTCTAAGGCCTCCGGATCGCTGACAGTTCTCAGCAAGGGATCCCACCATGAACCCCACAACTCAACATCAGCTCATGCTTAAAATTGTGGCCGGCTCTGCTTGGGCCGATGGGCATTTGGAACCCCAGGAATTGGCCTACTTGGGATCCCTGCTGCGCCGCTATGGTTTGGAGCACGATACCGAGCTGCGAGAACTGATCCAAGAGCCCATCCCGATGGAGCAAACCGAGCGCTGGATGGCCGATTATCTTGCCCAGGCTAGCGAAACCGAGCGTATGCAACTTTTGGGAGCAATCGGCAACCTGATGATCGCGGACAACACGGTCTCTCCAGAAGAGCACACCCTCTTGGATGACTACTACACCCTCATGGCCGGGATCCCGGCTCGTCCAGAAGCTGCACCCAACCTGGTGAAGGGCGTTGGGCAATTTTTCCGGCGCATGGCTAAGGCTGTGGGGAGCAGGTGACGCGAGAGTGCATCAGTCTGTGCAGTTGCTCCCCAATAATCTGGATGCCGCTGACAATGCGCTCTTCCGGTTGGTAGCTAAAGGCGAGGCGCAGGGCGTGCTCCCCTTGGCCATCGGCAAAGCAGTGGGTGCCCGGCAGGAAGGTGACCCCCAGGGCACGGGTAGCCTGCAACAAGGTGCTGGCGCTTAGGGAAGGGGGCAGCTCACACCAGACGAAAAATCCACCCCCAGGGGCCTCCACCTTGACTTCGGGCGGAAAATATTGAGCGATGGCCTCCAGCATCACCTGGCACTTTTCTCGGTAGCGACGGGTGAGGAGTTGAATGTGGCTTTGCAGACGGCCCTCCCCGCAATAGCGGGCCACCACCCGGCCCAAAAAGGGCCCCAGGGATCCCTCGCTGCGAAACATCTCCAGGCGGCGGATGATCTCAGGGTGACCACAGGCCCAGCCCACCCGTACTCCCGGCACCACAATCTTGGAGAAGGTGCCCACATGAAGAACCCAGCCTTCCCGATCCAGCGCAGCCAAACTGGGCAAGGGATCCCCGGCAAAGCGCAGGTCGTAGTAGGCCTCGTCCTCCACCACCACCACACCGTACTCAGCTGCCAACTGCACCAATTTCTGCCGCCGTGGCCCAGAGAGGGTGCAGCCTTTGGGGTTTTGGAAGGTGGGAATGGTATAGACAAATCGGGGGCGGATCCCTTGGCGAGCCAGATCGCGCAGCACCTCTTCCAGGCGATCCACCACCATGCCTTCCCCATCCACCGGAATCGAGATCAGACGCGCTCCTGCCGCCGCAAAACGGCTGACAGCCCCCATGAAGGTGGGCCCTTCCACAATGACTACATCCCCCGGCTCCACGAAGACCTGAGGCAACAGGCCGAGGATCTGCCCAGAGCCATAGCCGATCAGTAGGTTTTCCGGCTGGGCCTCTACCCCTCTATCCCGCATCAACTGCAGCACCACGTTGATCAGCCCGGCAAACGTGCCGCCGTAATTGAGGGCATTGTCCCCATCCTCTGCCAACACCTCCGCCGTGGCCCGCGCCAAGTCGGCCTTGGGGAACAGACGCGGATCCGCCAGCCCAAAGGTAAAACTGGTAACCACTGGCACCGCCCCTGGGATCTCCGCCCCGAAAGGAGAAGGGATCACAGCCTGAGCCCGTTGGGCAAAAAGGGTTTGCAACAAGGGCCGCGAAGTGCTACGCGGTGCCGATGCGGACGAGGTCTGGGTCATGGCAAGCAAGAGAAAGAATACCTTAGGCCAATGCCTGCCACGATAACAAGAAAGAACTGCCCAGGAGTAGGGATCCCAAAACCCGCCGCCAGCTCCGGTAGGGGATCTCAGCCAAGACGCCGCCGGCGCTCAGGCATAGGAAGGGGAGCACCACCAAACCCCAGCGAGCACTTTGCTGCAGGGTGTTCACTTGGGGATCCCAAAACCATGTCGCCAGCGCCCCCATCCAGAGGACATGGCCCAAACCGGCCAAGCTGAGCAGGGCTTGCTGCCGTTCTGCCCAGGGCCAGCCCAACCGCACCAAGCTCAACCCCAAGGGCAGCATCAAAGTAGCCAAAACAGCCAAGCCACTTTGGGAGCTGAGAGGATAGGGAATCACCTCAGCAGAGGTAGCCGGCAAATTAAACCGTCCCAGCCAGGAAAGCCCCATCACCAGCAGCAGCAAAAGCAGTCCTGATGCCCCGCACTGCTGACGCGAACGCAACGGTTGCCGTGGCCACTGCTGGCTCGTCCACAGCCCTGCCCAGAGCAAAGCCAAGGGCCAAACCTTATAGGACAGGGCACAGGCTAAGGCCAGACCCCACCAGCGCAAGGTGGATCCCGGCCCAACACCACAACTGCAAAGCAAAACCAGGCTGCCCAAAATCTCGCTGCCTGGCTCCAACCCTTGGGTCAACACCCAGGGGCTGAGTCCCCATAGACCGGCACTCCAGAAGTTGCCCCAGCTCCAGCACAACAGCAGAATGGCCAAGCAGGCCATAGCTGAGAAGATGTGCAGGATCCCTTCAGCCGAGATCCCGGTTCCCTGAGCCAGCCAGGGCAGTAGCCTGTCGGCAAAAGCGCTCCGCACCACTGACGCGAACGAGTGGTAGAGAGGCAGTTCCGGTTGGACAAAAGTCAGGGATCCCTCAGAACTGCTCACCGGCAAAACGCGCCACCACTGCAGAGGAGCCGGTTGCCCCCAAGAGCGGAGTCGCTGCCCCAAAAGAAGGCCCATCCCTCCCCATAGCAGCCAGTGGCCCATGAAACCAAAACCAACCAAACGCCGACGGCGATGGTTGTCCCTGTTGGAGGAGCTCAGGCGGGGAAATGAGCCGCGGGGCAGCCGCTTGCCCGGGCGGGGTGTGGCGGGGGGAAACTTCATGGGTAAACCCTAGCCTGTTCGCATGAGCAGTGCAGAACACTATCCCTACACGGGGTGGGCCCTCGACCGGCAGCAGAACATCCAACGCCCTCTACTCTTGGCCGGTTGGGGAGAAAAAGTGCCCCTTCGTTACTTCCAAAAGAGAATCTCCCCGCGTGACATACTCCCGCACTCATGCTGACG
>NZ_JANSHV010000203.1:0-610 GCF_047461775.1 Synechococcus sp. R6-5 | reverse complement strand
ACAACAATATAACATTTCAATCCCACGAGCAGATCCGCGAGTATATCGCTATGAGAGAGCAGGCGCTTGCAAACGTCGTTTCAAGCAATCCCTCTGGCACTATCGAGGTGTCAATCTCCCTTCAGGAGTACACCCCCTTAAGCGATGTACTGCAGTTGAAGCGCAAGTACAATCTCGATATCGATGAAATGACGCTTCATCTGTTTGTCGATGGAGAACGCCACAGCGTATTGTATGTGAGCGACCCGACAGAGCCAGATGATCGGCGCATCGTTGATTTCGATGCCTCTGTAGATCAGTTCGAGGAGCAATTGTGGCAACTACTTCCCGCACCTGTTTTGGAGAAGAAGGGAATTCATGCGCAAAACACCTCCTTCAAAGTCTCCTGGCTACGAGGTGCTTTACCTGCAACTGATGCTTCACTGCTGAGTGATCAGCAAGCTATCATGCTTGTTGATCCGATAAGCGACATTCTCGATACGTATAAGGATCGAGCAGTAGAGGTTCGTGTGGTACAAGTCCCAAACTTATTAGCAGCTATTGAGACGGTTGAAGGACTTTCGCGACTGAGTCCCCAACTTCCTCAGCCTACACCTACGCCACTGAAGGA
>NZ_JANSHV010000202.1:0-6914 GCF_047461775.1 Synechococcus sp. R6-5 | reverse complement strand
CCCCCCCAGCCCGCCCCCCGCGATGAAAATCTCACAGGGGATCCGGGTTTCCGGCAGGGGCGCCGTCGAGGGTTGGGCCAGAGCCGCTCCGGCGCCCAGGATCCCTGCTCCCAACGCCACACCGCTCCACCCCGGAAGGTTAACCTGAAGTTTCATCGAATGAGCCTCTCCCCACCCACGCTCTGGCTTGGCCTTTTGGACTTTCCGGCAACCTCTATCATGGGAGAAAGCCTTGCGGATGCTCATGCCGGATTCCACCTTTGTCATCACCACCCCCATCTACTACGTCAACGCTGCCCCCCATATTGGCAGCGCCTACACCACCCTAGTGGCGGATGCCATCGCCCGTTACCACCGCCTGCGGGGCAAGGATGTGCTGATGGTGACGGGAACTGACGAGCACGGCCAGAAGATCCAGCGCACCGCCGAAGAGCGCGGCATTCCCCCTCAGCAGCACTGTGACGAGATTGCGGCTCAGTTTGCCCAGCTTTGGCAGTTGCTAGACATCCGCTACGACCGCTTTATCCGCACCACGGATCCCCGCCACAAAGCCATTGTGCGGGAGTTTTTTCAGCGGGTTTGGGATCAGGGGGATATTTTCGTTGGGCGGCAGCAGGGGTGGTACTGCGTTGCCTGCGAAGAGTTTAAAGACGAGGCGGAGCTGCTAGAAGGTGGGTTTTGCCCTCTGCACCCCACCAAGAAAGTGGAGTGGAAAGATGAAGAAAACTACTTTTTTCGCCTCTCCCGCTACCAGGAAAAGCTGGAAGCCCTCTATGCCGAGCAGCCGGAGTTTATCCAACCAGAAAGCCGCCGCAATGAGGTGATTAACTTTGTCAAGCAGGGCCTGCGGGACTTTTCCATCTCTCGCCCTAGTGTCTCCTGGGGGATCCCTTTTCCGGCGGATCCCGGCCAAACCCTCTACGTCTGGTTTGACGCTCTGATCAACTACATCAGTGCCGCTCTGGATCCTGACGACGAGCCCACCTTGGCAAATGCCCTACGCCGCTACTGGCCTGCGGATGTGCACCTGGTGGGCAAGGACATCGTCCGCTTTCATGCCATCTACTGGCCGGCTATGCTCATGTCGGCCGGTCTGCCTCTGCCCAAACAAATCTTTGGCCACGGCTTTCTCACCAAGGATGGCCTCAAGATGAGCAAAAGCCTGGGGAACACAGTGGATCCCTTTGAGCTGGTGCAGCAATACGGCGCCGATGCCGTGCGCTACTACTTCCTGACGGAAATCGAGCTGGGCAAGGATGGCGATTTCAGCGAGGGCCGCTTCGTTGACGTGCTCAACGCCGATCTGGCCAACGATCTGGGCAATCTGCTCAACCGCACCCTCACCATGCTCAAGAAATATCAACCGGACTACCGCATTCCCGCCGTCGGGATCCCTGCAGATCACCCCCTCAAAACCCTGGCCGAGCGCCTTGCCCCGGCAGTGGCCGACGCCTACGAGCGGCTGGATCCCAGCTCTGCTGCCCGCAAAGCCCTCAGCTTAGCCCAGGCCAGCAACAAATACCTTGATGAGCAGGCTCCTTGGACGCTGCACAAGCAAGGGCAAAACGAACGGGTGGCCCAGATTCTCTACGCCGTTTTGGAAAGCGTGCGCTGGGTGGCAGTCCTGCTCTCCCCCCTCATTCCCGCTCTCAGCCTCAAGATCCTGCAGCAACTGGGGTTCTCCCTCACCGACATCACGCAACTGCGCTGGGATCCCGATGCGACTTGGGGCCAGCTTCCCCCCGGGCAAGAGCCCCAGCCTCCTACGCCTGTCTTTCAGAAGATCCTGAGGAACGCCTAGGGATTGGCGATGTCCGGTCGGGAAGATTGGGCAGCGGCTTGGGATCCCTCTGGTGTGGCTCCGCCGGCAAAAGGGCGGTCACCTCCCAGGGGAAGTGTTGATGAAGCAGCGGAGAAAGAACGGTTGGATGGGTCGGATGGGCGCAGCCGCGGGTTGTGAATCGCGCCAGTGGTGGGGGGCACTTCGCCGGACAGCGTCTGCCAGGCTGCCCGTACCCCTGCCCAAAAGCTGCGGATATTGACTTGGGCGCCCTGGGCTTGGGTGCGTGCTCCTTCGATGGAGCGGTTGACCTGCTTCACCACTTGCCCAGCCCCTTTCACCCCTTCGTCGAGGCTGTCGGCAATCTCGCTCACTTCCAGGCTGGTCAGGCGCAGGGCCTCCAGCGTGGGCGGCAATTCCCGCAGCAGCGTGTCGAAAAAGCGCTCCACGCTCTGGGCAGCTCGACCCAGTTGAATGACGGCAGGTAGTAGGGTCAGGATCACTGCCAAAATGCCCACTGCTACCAGGCCTACCGAGAGGCCGAGCCAAAATACCGGGTCGTTCATCCCGCCGCCTCCTCCCCATCCCGAGCTTCTAGGTCAGCTTCTTCCCCGCCAAAGGGACGCGAGTTCTGGGCTTGGAGCAGCTCCCTTCGCTTCTGCAACATGGCTTCTTTGCCCACCGCCACTGCCTGCTGCAGCCGCAGCAGAGCCTCATCCAAACTGCGTTGGGCAGCGTCGAACAACTTTTCCGATTGATATTGCAGACTGCTGGTCACATCTTCTGCCACCTCTGGCAGGGCCTCTGCCGATTTCTTCAGCAGTCGCCGCGTCTCCCGTCCGCTGCGGGGAGCCAAGAGCAGGCCAATGGCGGTGCCCACAGCAGTTCCCAGCAACAGCCCACCAATAAACGCGCCAGTCCGGTTTTCAGCCATGCTTTGCCAGAGTTGAGTTGGATACGGGTGGCCCCGAAACCAGACTACCTTAAGATCTCGCGGGATCGGCGGGCTTGCCGCGCGCCGGGTCAACTGTTCCTAGAGAATCCGCAGGGGATCCACATCCAGGCTGACGCGGATCCCTTGGGGGGGATGGCCAATTGCGGCCTGGATCTGCGCAGCCAGCTTCGGGCGATCCCAACCTTGGTCGGGAAGCTGCTTCAACAGGATCTGCCAGCGGTAGCGTCCGGCAACCCGCTCCACCTGAGCTGGCCCCGGCCCCAACACCTCTGCCGGGATCCCCTGTAGGCGTTCGGCCACCCGATGGCAGTAGCGCTCCAGGGCTTCCAGGCAGGTGCTGCTCAAGCGGATCAAAATCAAGGCTCGATGGGGAGGATAGCCCCCCTCTTGCCGTTGTTGCAGTTCTGCCCGCAAGAAGCCCTCGTAATCTTGGGCCAGTACCGCCCTCAAAATCGGGTGCTCCGGCAGATAGGTCTGGATAATCGCCTGTCCTGGCAGGGATCCCCGGCCCGAGCGCCCTGCCACCTGGGTGAGCAGTTGAAAGCTGCGCTCGCCGGCGCGATAGTCGGCTTGGTGCAACAGCCCATCGGCGGCCATCACGCCCACCAAGGTTACCTGGGGTATGTCCAGCCCTTTGGTGAGCATTTGCGTGCCCACCAGCACCTGGGCCTTGCCGCTGCGAAACTGCTCCAGCAAATCGCGATGGGATCCCTTGCGGCGGGTGGCGTCGCTGTCGTAGCGCAAAATCGAGAGCTGGGGCCAATGCTGGTGCAGCACTTCCACCACTTTTTGGGTGCCGGTGCCGAAGTGCTTCAGGTAGGGGGATCCACAGGCGGGGCAGCGCTGCGGATGGGGTTGGCGGGCGCCGCAGTAGTGGCAGCGCAGTTCTTGTCCGCCAAGATGGGCCAGGTGAAAGGTGAGAGAAACATCACAGTGCTCGCAGGTGAGGACAAACCCGCAGCTACGGCACAAGACGAAGGTGCTGTGGCCGCGGCGGGGGACAAAGAGAATGGCCTGTTCCCCTCTGTCCAGCGTCTGCTGCAGGGCCTGGTGTAGACGGCGGCTGAGGATGCTGCGGTTGCCGGCTTGGAGCTCCTGGCGCATGTCCACCAGCTCCAGTTGGGGCAGGGTGGCCGGGATCCCAGCTTGGGGGATGCGCTGCGGCAGGCCCAGCCGGATCCACCGCTGCGGATCCTGCAGATGGGCGGCATAGGTTTCCACCGCTGGGGTTGCACTGCCCAGGACCAGGGGACAACCGGCCAGCTCGGCCCGCCACTCGGCCACCTGACGGGCGTGGTAGCAGGGCTGGGGCTGATCCTGCTTGAAGCTGTCGTCGTGCTCTTCGTCCAAGACGATCAGGCCCAGCTTGGACAAGGGGGCAAACACCGCCGAGCGGGTGCCGATCACCACTTGGGGGGTGGAGGACAGCATCTGCCGCCAGGTGTCGTAGCGCTCGCCTTCCGAGAGGCCGCTGTGGTAGGCCCACACCTGGGATCCCAGCCGCGCCCGAAACCGATCCATCAGTTGCGGGGTAAGGCCGATCTCGGGCACCAGCACCAGCGCCGACCGTCCTTGCTGCAGCACCTGGGCGATCACCTGCAGGTACACTTCCGTTTTCCCAGAACCGGTGACCCCGTGCAGTAAAAACCGCTGGAACCGGCCCAAAGCTTGCCGGATCGCCTCTACCGCCTGGGCCTGGGCGGCCGTCAAGGGCCTGGGCGGATCCCGCCACCCCGGCAGGCTGGCATCTCCCAGCCGCAGCAGTGGGCGCTCGTAGAGGTGGACACGGCCTTTGCGGGCCAACCCCTGCAGAACCGCTCGGCTCACTCCTGCCAGGCGCTCCCACTCGGCGAGCAGCAGCTCTCCCCCCTTCTGCTTGAGGATCTGCAGCGCCTTCTGCTGAGGGAGGCTCAGCCCCTCTGGGGAGTCGTCGGCCAGACTGGCGGCCAGCTGGGTTTTCACCCTGCCCCCCTGTTGCTCCTGCCAAAAGCTCTCCACCCAACCCCGTCGCTGCAGTTCCCGCAGGGCGAGGGCGGCAGTGGGCACCTGCTGTTGCACATAGCGCCAAGACAGCTCCCCCCCTTTGGCCTGAAGCAGCTGCAGCAGGGTTTGGGCAGCCGGCGAACATTCCTCCCCTTCGGCAGGGAGCCTGAGCAAGCGGACACGCCGCTGAGAACGGCTGAGCAAGCCGGGGGGCAATACCGTGCGCACCACCTGGGCCAGAGGGGTGAGGTAATAGTCGGCCACCCGCTGCAGCAGGGGCCAGAATTCTTTGGGCAGAATCCCTTTGGCCACCACCGCCTCGATCTCCCGCACCGACTGCGGATCCACCCCTGCCGGCAGCTCGGAGCGCCAACCCAAGGCCACTGCCCCCGCCATTTGCTGACCAAAGGGTACGCTGAGCAGGTCGCCCGCTTCTGGCGCGGATCCCTCTGGCACACGATAGGTAAAGCAACCCCCCAAATGGGGATGATCCACCCACACTTCCAGCCAGCGGGGAGGAACAGGCTGCAACACGGGATCCCTCACGGACGGGGCAGAAACCTCGGCAGATCGACCGCCCGCTTGCTTGCCCGAGACGGTAGAGGTTGGGCCAGGGGCTGAATTGTGGGCTTGGCAGCAGGGGTTGGAGACAGAGCCTGGCCAAGGGACTCTGTTCGCGTGAGGGCGCTGGAGGTATCGGCCCGAGGTGGGACATCCAAGCCTTTGCGTTCCAAAGCCGCCTTCAAGCTCAGCACATGCATCTGCTGCTGCTCGTATTTTTCTCGGAGAGAGCGGTTTTCTTCCCACAGGGCAGCACGCTCCCCTTGCAGGGCTTTGATCTGCTCTGCTTGCTTCTCCAGTTGCGTGGACAAGGTTGCAATTTCTTCTTGCAGATGGAGAATGGTTGCCTGCGCAGAGCGCAACTGTGGCTGCCAGTCGGGTTGGGCGGCCAACTGCTCCAAGGCAGCCTGCAACTGCCGCTCCATGGCGGAGAGATGCTGCTGGGCTTGGGCGTACTGTTCCTGCAGATGGCGGTGCTCTTGCTGCCAACGGGTAACTTCCGCCTGGGCTTGAGAGAGGGCCACTTGCAGCGCTTCGGCCTGGGCCTGCCACTGCTGTTGAAGCTGTTGCTGCGCCAGGGATCCCTGGCGCAGATGCTCCTGCTGAGCTTGCAAAGCCGCCAATTGAGCTTGGGCTTCGGCCAGGGCTGCTTCTAGCTCTTGCCGTTGTTCCCGCCAGCGCTGCTCGGCCTCGGCTTCCGTCTCGGCATAGCCCGCCAAACGGGCCTCGAGGTGTTCCCGTTGCTCCTGCCAGGCTGCCTGTTGGTCGCTGTACAAAGCCCGCAGGCTGCTCAGCTCCGCCTGAGTTTCGGCAATTTGAGTGCGGGCCAGAGAAAGCTCTGCCTTAAAGCGTTGCAGCATTTCCACCCGCTTTTCCGCCACATCCTGGGCTTCCAGCAGAGAGGCCTGCAGCTCCTGCTGGCGCTGTTCCCATTGACGGCGCTCCTGAGCGTGGGCCAAGCGTAGCTGCTCAATCTGCTCCTGCAGGGCCTCGATATCCTGCCGCTGCCGTTCATTTAAGCGTTGCCGAGCAGCAAGCTGAGCTTCCTGATCCGAGATCTGGACTTTCTGAGCCGCCAAAGTCTGCTGCAACTGTTGCAAGAGATGCTCCCGCTCCTGCAGCGCCTTCTCTTGTTCGGCCACCTTCTGGTGCAAAGCCTGCAGTTGTTCCTGAAGAACTCGCCGCTCTTGGAGCTCGGCTTCGGCTTTGAGCAGACGGCTCTCCAAGGGCTGTTGCTGCCTCAGGGCCAAATGGCGCTCCGTGCTGGGATCCGGTTCGGATGCTGAACAGCCCGCATGAGTCTCTGAAAGGATGGGATCCGAGTCACCTGAAGAGGGAGCACGCATAGATTGAAGGAGAGATGAAGAAGCGGGAGCAAATGATAAAGTTCCCTGCAGTATAGAGAGATTTTTGGGCGGGTTCAAGCCAGAAGGGTGATCTTGTAAAATCTCCTGCTGCTCCGCACGGCGCGGAGTGCTATCGGCCTGTTTTGGCCGCGCTCTTGCTTCTGAGGTTCCCAAATCCCCGGACTGGGCAGAAGGGCTTGGCTTACTTTTTTTCGGCCGCGAGGCCCGATCCCGACCGGAAGAGGTCTCCCCTTGCTTGGGCGTGCTGATACATTTACGCTGAACACTG
>NZ_JANSHV010000201.1:0-4847 GCF_047461775.1 Synechococcus sp. R6-5 | reverse complement strand
GAAGCGGCGCGGAGCGTTTGGGCAGCAGCGATCATTCTTTCGAATTGCAGTGAAACCTTGGAACGGCTACAGTTGTGGAGGGCACCAGAAAAGATTTCGGGTAGAGACCCCCAAAGAATGGAGAATATCTCTCATTACCCCTGTGCAGTACTTCCAATGCTCAGGATCTGCACACATGCGGTCGGGATTCAACTCCATCTCATAATGGATAACATTGGGGATCCCGGCAAACTCATCAGAAGACTGAGGAGAAACAATCAGCAGCAGAAAAGGCTTGCCCCTGCGCTTAGCCGCCAGCTTATCCATTAAGTCAACAACGGCCTCTCGCCGGCAACCCCCTGTGCGCACAAACAAGACTTTATCGGCTTTTTCCAAAACATACATAAAACGCTTGGCGCGAGCAGTGTAGCGAGTTCGCATTCGCTCATGGATGGGGTGCATATTCTGAAGTGGATCCTCCCCCTCTTCCACCTCATGGCCAAAAGAGAGGCCCGTCCACTTGCTGTGGTAAATTCGCCTATCTTCAGGGCTGTAGTGTAAATATTGCGGATCCCACATGCCCTGAAACTCGTTGTGGATCATATCGGCCACATCAGCCAAATTGCTGGTGCGTGTCAAATCAAAAGGAAAGGCAGGCCCATCATATTCCAACTTGTAGAGCAGCATTCGCACCGCGCAGCGATCCCCTAACGGCACAATGGCAACACGATGAATATCCGATAATTTGCAGGTGTATTCCAGCAGCATGACCGATTCGGGAGCAGCCTTTACCCGGCTTTCGAGGCCACCTTCCCCGATCATCAGGGTTCGGAAGAGAGCTTCCCGGTGGCTCGGATCTTCATAAACACCCGCTGGCATGGCTTTGAGAGCGGCCCGCACTTCCTTCCACATGGGGTGGATGTTGTACTCGTGACTGCTCTGGTTGATCACGCACAGGCGAGGCATGGGATTAGAAGAGCCTTCTGAGGATCCACTGAGCTTGAGAAGGATCAACGATCCATCCTCGAAGATCGTTTCTACTGCTGCTGAGGAAAAGAACTGGGCTACTAGGGAGAAGACAAGATCGGCATCTGCAGGAACGGAGAGGGTGGTTTGCACCGAACCATCTTCTTGTACGGAAAGGGAATATAAGGTAGCATCCCCTAGCCTTTCATCGCTTCTGCCAACATACAGACCCGGCTGTAGACCTGCTTTTTGGAAAGCGGCTTGCAAAGGCTGCCAAGTGGGCGTGATGGTATAGGGATAGGGAGTTACATTCACGATGCGAAATTGATTTTTGCCCGTCTCTACGGTTACCCAAAAACCATGCTCCTCTTCAAAAATGACCTGCTCCCCAATGGGTTGAGGGAGCTTGCCACGAGCCGAGCTAACTTGGCTGGGATCCAGAAGAGAGAGATCGATGGCCTCAAACATGACCTGATGACCCTTGGAATTGGGGTGAGCTGGGTCAAAAGCAAGGTCTGGTTTCCAGCGGCCCTGTCCATCTTCCAAATGAGGCAGCCAATTGAACACAGGGCATCCCCAGCTGAGCATTCTTTGCTGAGTTTCTTGCAAAAGAAGATGCTGTTCTGGGCCGTAGTCTGCATGGGGATAAACCCCCCCCAGGATCGGCAAGGCTCCAATGTCTTGAATTCGCTGAATTAACCGCCGCAGGCCGTTTTCAAACCGTCTCTGCAGGGCGCGGCGATGCTGGGGCAAGGCCGATGCCAAGCCTTCATTTCCCAAGGACAGGGCAACAATAACGACATCAGGACGTTCAGGGATCACCGCCTGCTCAAACCACAACAGAGTTCGGCTGACGTTTGCCCCCAATTGGGAGAGATTTCGCACTTGATGGCCATAGCGCTCTTGTAGAGCTTTCTGCAACAGCCAAGCCCAACCTCGCAACAGCCAAGCGCTGCACCCCAGGGCAACGGAGCTGCCCAAAATGACGACTTTTAGCCCTTGCGAATTTTCAGGTTCGACCTCGGGAATGGGATCGGCAAAATAGCCGTAAGGATAGGCAGGGATCTGGCCAAACTCCCCATCCTCGACAATCAAAACTGCCGGCAAAGGTTCCGGCTCAAGTGGCACCCAGCGATTGACATCGGCGGATTCCCAAATCACTTCGCCACCGGCTTGAACGCGCAGATATCGGTACTCCACTCGAGGAGTTTCTTTTAAACATCCACTGTAGGGTAACAGCGGGCCGGGCGTGCCGTCTGCCGGGCTCAACGGCAACTCTACCCACCACAGCGGATAGCGAGTCGGATCCGTTTGCAGCCAAATGCAATGGCAGGGATCCCAGGAGCCCAATTTTGCGCTGGATCCCACCAAGGCAATTCTCTCGCCCGGCTGGGTGATGGCACGAACCTGGAAGCGATACATAACGTTTTCCTGGCACAGGATTCAATGGGAAATTGTGGGGCTGCGCGGGCGGACTGCACTCACTCATCACCCAATCAACAGCTCAGCAGCCGGCTGAGAAGGGCAAGAGCCTGGGAGCTGATCCCATCTCTGCTGTTTTATCCGGGAAAAAGAGAAGTTCTTAAATCTGGAAAGGAAAGATCTCTAGTACCCAAAAATCCAGTTCAACTGGGCCAATACGGTTCTTAATACAGTTCTGAATAAAGACTCAGTCAATCTTGGCTTAAAGCTAGCATATTGACCGAGGGCTGTCTGTTTTCCAGAGCACTTTTAGACTCTCTCTGGGGTACAGATTTCCAACTGCCGCTGGGGCAAAATAACTTCAAAGCTGGATCCCTGGCCCAGCTCGCTCTCCACCTGCACCTGACCTTGATGCTGTTGGGCAATGCTTTTGACGATCGCCAGCCCCAAACCTGACCCCGAGAGGCGACCGGGATCCCCGCTGCGAGCCGGATCTGCTCGATAAAAGCGATCGAACACATGGGGCAGAGCCTGGGGGGGGATCCCTGGCCCGGTATCTTGTACCCGCACCACCAGCTCTGGGGATCCAGAGCGCAGCCGCTGCTCCAGCCTCACCTGCACCTCTCCTTGGGGGGGAGTGTGGAGAAGGGCATTTTCGATCAAGTTGGTAAACAGGCGGGCCAATTGATCTTCATCTCCCCAAAAACCGAAGGGATCCACCTGGGCGGGAGAAGGTTCCGTCCCGCTCTCAGGGGCAGCAATCTCCAGCTGCAAGCGGATCTGTTTTTGGTTGGCCAGGCCCTGCAGCTCCTCCACCACCTGCAGCAGCAGAGCATCCAGCGCACAGCAACGGGGTTGGAAAGGCACCATACCGCTGTCGTGGCGGGCCAGAAACAGCAGGTCATCCACCAGGCGACCCAGCCGTAAACACAACCGCTCCACCATCTGCCAGCGCTGCCGGGTGTCGGCATCCAATTGGGAATCCGCCAAAGCCACCTGTACCGCGGTTTGAATGCTGGCCAAGGGGCTGCGCAGCTCGTGAGAGGCGTCGGCGGTAAATTGCTTGAGCTGCTGATAAGACTGCCGGATGGGTTGCATGGCCAAACCGGAGAGCATCCAGCCAATGGCCCCCACACCCGTCAAACCGGCCACCACCCAGAGGGAAAGATCCCGGATCAACTGTCGCGTTGGCTTGCTCACCTCAAACCAGGGATGGCTGACCCGCAGATAGCCCAGCAGCTTCCCACCGGCCACAATCGGCTCGGTGAACTGGCGCAGCCAATACCCAGGGGCGATACGGGCAGTGTGCAGGGATCCCTCGGTCAACAGGGGGGCAGGGATCCCGCCGGGCACCGTGGACCAGATGAGCGTTCCTTGAGGGCCGAACCACTCCAAGTCGATGTGATCGTCCTCTAGGGTGCTGGGATCATCCCGAAAGCTGGCCTCCAAGCTGCGGCGGGCTTGCTGCGGATCCAAGAGGCTCTCATCCACCACCAAAGACCGCTCGACAATTTCCACCACATGGCCAAGGGTATCGTCCACCCGTTCAATCAGGGTTGACTGCACGTACCAATAGAAGCTGCCGGCAAACAACAGCAGCAACACTGCCGTAACCGTTGTATACCAGAAGGCCAACCACTGCCGCGTCGCTTGAAACATGGGAGCTGCACCGCGGGGGGAAACGGAGTGGGGCTAGCTGTGAACACGGGGTTCGGGGTGAAGGGAAGACAAGATCTCGGCCTCCACCTGGAGTAGAGTATCGAGACGCTCCTGCACCTGATCGGCAGGGAACTGATCCAAGGCCAAATCCAAATAAAGCTGCCAATGGCGCTCCTCCGCAGCCGCCAGCCAGAGATAAAACTGCCGCAGCTCTGGGTCGGGCGCGTGGATCCCCAACAGGCCCAAGCGTTCGTGGCTGCGGGCCTCGATAATGGCTGCCACCAGCAAGGTGTCGAGCAGATGCTCTGGCTCGGAGCGGCGCAGGTGTTGGTTCAGGCGACCGGCATAGGGCGCAGCCGACAAGGGCTTGATGGGGATCCCCAGCCGTTGCAGGTGGCGATGCACCCGCTCAAAATGCTGCAGCTCCTCCCGCGCCAGCGGCGAGAGGGTTTCCACCAAACGCCCATTAGCCGGGTAGCGAAAGAGCAGACTGAGGGCGTTGCCCGCTGCTTTTTTCTCACAGTTGGCGTGGTCTAGCAAGACCAGATCGATGTGCCGGATGGCCTGGTCGATCCAGTCCTCAGAGGTACGAGAAGCAAGTTCTAGATCAAGCACAGGGTCGGTAGAAAAGGGCTAAGAGAAGTTCTAGGGACGAACGATCTCCACAGTAACCCGCCCCGTCAGCTCCGGGATCGGGGGATGACACTTGGTCAATCGGATCTTAGCTTTGCTGGCCCCTGTCTCCCGCAGCACCATTTCGGCAATCGCCTCCGCCAAACTCTCGATCAGCACAAAGTAAACTACCCGGCCCTGACTGCTTC
>NZ_JANSHV010000200.1:0-1224 GCF_047461775.1 Synechococcus sp. R6-5 | reverse complement strand
CAGGAGAGTTCAGCGTGAATGTATCAGACACAGTTGCACCGGCTATGGCTGGTGTTGCTGGAAAAAGCTGCTTTGAATCATCTGTTGAAAAGCCTGGGCTGCTCGCGAAGTGTGCAGAACCCTCGCGAGAGCATCTACAAACGGCTCATCAATCTTTTGCCAAGACGGAGACGTTAATCCCGACACAGGGATCCAATACGAGCTTGGCAGGTGGCGATTTCTTGGGGGGTGAGGTTGTCCCAATTGACGTCGCGGCGCAGCACCAAGCCATTGTGCCCAGTGATGAAACGGGGCAGCTCTGCTTGGTCGATCACGCTCAGATCCCGCATGTGATAGGTAGTGTAATAGGTAACATCTGGGCTCTCGAAATCCACGTCGATAAGGGTGAGGGTCTTGCGGGGGGGCAGAGGGCTGCCCAAGAGGGGACGAGGGCCAGAGCCGAGAATGCCGCAGTGAAGCAGTTGCAGTTGCCCTTTGTGGCCAGGGTAGTAGCCGTGGTCGTGGCCGCTGATGTAGGTGTGGACGCGGTACTTCTCCAGCAGAGCCCGTTTGGCATCCGCCTCCAGCAGCACTTCTCCCGGATCGTCGCGCCCGACGGTGATGGCGTAGAGGGGCAGATGGCCGATGACAATGCGCAACTTGGCCTTCTGAGCCCGTTCGCTGGCCAGAGCCGCTTCCGCCCAGGCCATTTGTTCGGGCGGGATGTAATTGCAGGTGGCATCCCAGACTAGGTAAAACACATCGTCTTTTTCAAAGGTGTAGTAGAAGGGAAAGTCCCCCCGATCCACAAAGTTCAAACCTGGGTCGTGGGCCGGATCGTTCCAAAACTCGCGGGCCAGATCCCGTTCTTTTTGAAAGAGAAAGCCGCCCCGCGTGGTGCGGGCACAGGAAGCATCGTGATTGCCCAAGGTAAAGCCGTAGGGAAGTTTGGCCGCACGGATTGGGCCAGCCACATGCCGGTCGAAGGCTGCCCACATGGCGCGGATGCGCTCCTCCGACAGGCGGGGATCCTGACCGGCCACCATATCTCCTCCTCCCAAAACAATATCCGGCTGAAGATAGGGGATGAGGCCGATGCCCCGATCCACCTCTGGGTCGTATTCCACCGAGCCGTAGATGCCGTTCATGTCACTGATGACCAAGAGGCGCAGATCTCGGCGGGGGGGGATGTAGAGGCCATGGGGGGCATCTGGATGGGGGACGACGGTGGGGGTGGGCTGGGGG
>NZ_JANSHV010000199.1:0-10958 GCF_047461775.1 Synechococcus sp. R6-5 | reverse complement strand
AGGAGAGTTCAGCGTGAATGTATCAGAATTAAGACAATCTCATGTCTACCGGGATCCCTGAATGGGATGGGTAACACTGAAACTAGGTCGCAGAAGCGGCGCGTAGCGCAATCTCAAGGAGCCGAACATGAGCAAGAGCTTGCTGGAGCAATTGCGACAGATGACTGTCGTGGTCGCCGATACGGGGGATATCAACGCCATCGAGAGCTTTAAGCCGCAGGATGCCACCACCAATCCCTCTTTGATCACAGCGGCTGCCCAAATGCCCCAGTACCAGGGCATTGTCGATGAAACCTTGCTCAAGGCCCGCCAAGAACTGGGATCCAAAGCCGACATCAAAACCGTGGTGGCCCACGCCATCGATCAACTGGCCGTGGCCTTTGGCGTGCGCATTTTGTCCATCATTCCTGGCCGGGTCTCGACGGAGGTGGATGCCCGCCTCTCTTACGACACAGAAGCCACAGTTGCCAAAGCCCGCCATTTGATCGAGCTCTACAAGGCGGCAGGAGCGGATCCCAGCCGTGTGCTGATTAAAATTGCCTCGACTTGGGAAGGGATCCGGGCTGCCGAGATCCTGGAGAAAGAAGGGATCCATTGCAACCTTACCCTGTTGTTTGGCTTGCACCAAGCCATAGCCTGCGCCGAAGCGGGGGTGAAGCTGATCTCGCCCTTTGTAGGCCGCATCTTGGATTGGTATAAGAAACACACGGGCCGGGAGAGCTACCCTCCTGCCGAAGATCCGGGGGTGCAGTCGGTGACCCAGATTTACAACTACTTCCGCAAATACGATTTTCCGACGGAAGTGATGGGGGCCAGCTTCCGCAACATCGGGGAGATCATCGAGTTGGCCGGCTGTGATCTCCTGACCATCTCGCCCGCCTTGCTGGCGGAGCTGCAAAACACCGAGGGTCACCTGGAGCGCAAACTGGATCCGGAAAAAGCCAAGAAAATGGACATCCCGCGCCTGGTGATGGATCGAGCCACCTTCGACCAGATGCACCGGGAAAACCGCATGGCCTCAGAAAAGCTGGAAGAAGGGATCCAGGGCTTCTCCAAAGCGCTGGAGGTGCTGGAAAAACTGCTCACCGAGCGGCTGCAGAAGCTGGAGGGTGCCAAGGAAACCATTACCCACGCCGCCCAGGATGTCTTCCGACTCTACGACCTGGATGGGGATGGCTTCATCACCCGCGAGGAGTGGATGGGGGCAGATCGCGTTTTCGATGCCCTGGATACCAACCAAGATGGCAAAATTACCCCTGAGGAAATGTTGGTCGGCCTAGGGGCGGCGGTCTATCTGAAGAATTAGCCGCTGGCAGCCGGCCTGGGAAAACCTCAAAGTCTATGGGCGAGAACTTTCGCCACATCGGAGACGGGGTGGCCGCCCTGGAAGCGCAAGCCCGCCGCTGGATTGCCCAGCGGCTGCAAGGGATCCCTTACGATCCGCCGCCGGGGCCAGCAGCCAGGCAGGTGCTGCATTGGATCGAGACGGATCTGCTGCCGCGCCTGCAGCAAACCCCCCAGGAGCTGGAGAACCTGCTGCATGGGCTAGGGGGCGGCTATGTGCCCAGCGGCCCTTCCGGCGCCCCCACCCGAGGCCGAGTGGACGTGTTGCCCACGGGGCGCAACTTTTACTCGGTGGACATTCGCGCCATCCCCACCCCCACCGCCTGGCAGGTCGGCTCACTGGCCGCCGAGCGGCTGGTGGAGCGCTACGTGCAAGAGCAGGGGGAATATCCCCGTCGCCTGGGCCTATCCGTTTGGGGCACTTCAACTCTAAGAACTGGCGGCGACGATTGGGCCGAGGCCCTGGCGCTCTTGGGGGTCAAACCCCGCTGGGATGGAGGACGGGTGGTGGACATCGAGATCCTGCCTGTAGCGGTTTTGGGCCGCCCCCGTGTGGATGTAACCTTGCGCATTTCTGGCTTCTTTCGCGATGCCTTTCCCAATCTGATTGCCCTGTTTGACCGGGCCGTGCAGGCCGTGGCTGACCTGGAGGAGCCAGAAGCCGACAATCCCCTGCGGGCCCACGTGCTGGCCGATACCCAGTACTGGCAGGAGCAAGGGATCCCAACGCAAGCAGCGGCGGAGCGGGCGCGGCTGCGCATCTTCGGTTCCAAGCCAGGGGCCTACGGGGCCGGCCTACAGGGGCTGATCGAGGCGCAAAACTGGGAAACAGAAGCGGATCTGGCCCGCGCCTACCTCAACTGGAGCAGCTACGCCTACCGGGCCGATGGCGAGGGAGAGCCGGCCCCCGAAGCCCTGCGGCGGCAATTGGCCCACCTGCAAATTGTGCTCCACAACCAAGACAACCGCGAGCACGACCTGCTGGACTCCGATGACTACTACCAGTTTCAAGGGGGGATGGTGGCGGCAGTGCGAACGCTCCAGGGCCGCAACCCGCGGATTTACTTCGGGGATCACGCCCGTCCCCACAACCCTAAGATCCGCACCCTGGCCGAAGAAATTGACCGCGTCTATCGCGCCCGCGTGATCAACCCCAAGTGGATTGCCGGCGTGATGCGCCACGGCTACAAGGGCGCCTTCGAGATGGCCGCCACCCTGGACTATCTCTTCGCCTACGATGTCACCACCCACGCTGTGCCGGATTTCATGTACGCAGGGCTGGCCCGCGCCTACCTATTGGATCCCCAAGTCCAGGAGTTCCTGCGATCCCGCAACCCCTGGGCGCTGCGGGACATGAGCGAGCGGCTGCTGGAAGCCCACCAGCGGGGCTACTGGCAAGAGCAGGCCCTGGAATTGCTGCCTCAGATCGAAGCCCTGATGCTGGAGATGGAAGCCTACCTGGAATCCCGCTCTCCCGTGGCGAGAGAAGGTTAAGTTCTGCTAAGATTTTTTCATCCAAACCAGTTGTGGAGGGATCCCAGGCCATGAGCAAATCTGAGCTGTTGCGAGAGATTCTGGGGCCACTGTTGGAGGACTACCGCTACTGGTTTGAGCGTTCTCGCCGCTTTTTGCAGGAAGAGACCCTGGAATTTATCAGCCCAGAAGAGCAGCAGTCCTTGCTGGAAGAGGTTTTGGCTGCCCAGGCGGAGCTACAGGTAGCCAAAGCGCTTTATCAGGCCTCTGATCAAGAGGTTGGCATCGACCCTGGGCTGATGGCAAAATGGCATCGCCTGCTTATGGAATGTGCCGAATTGGGCCGTCAATTTCGCCAGATTCACCCCTCCCCCGACCTGTAATGCTGCAGATTCTCTACCTCATCGCTTTTGTGGCCATTGCCTTTTTGGCCCTGCGCAACTTGGTTACCAATGTCATCACACTGGGCGTGGAAGAGCGCAAGGCCTCTCCTCGTCGTGCCCGCCAGCGGATCCCTCACCCAGAGCTGCTGGATGAAGATGGCAACCTCACCGAGGAGCCTCTACTGGTGATTCGCTCGGCCAGCTTGGAAGAAGCTCGCAGCCGTTTGGAAGATCTCTATTCCGGCTCGCCGGACGAAGATTAGGGGAGTTTCTTGGGCTTTCTCTCTTGGGCGTGGCTGCACTAGCCTGGGAAGGTACTGCGCGCCATTTGCCCGAGCGTCTGGTGGGCGAGTCAACGGAGATGGGATCCGACTTCAACTTGGAATCGGTGCTGGAGGCGGTGCTCGGCAAGCTGAAGGTTTTGGCGGAAACGGGACAAACCTTTGGTCAGCCGATCACTATTGGTGAGACGATTATTGTCCCTTACATGTCCTTGCATTTTGGCTTGGGTGGGGGAGGGGGTAACTTTGGAAAGACTGCTCCTGGCTGTCGCGGCAACGGCGGGGATCCGGCCAGTCTGTTCGGGGGAGCAGGGGGTGGGGTGCGCATCGAGCCAGTTGGCTTTCTGGTGATCCGAGGCGAGCGAGTGGAGCTGCTGACCACCGTCCAGAAGCCCGACCAGTGGAACCAACTCAGCGAGACTCTGGTGCCCCTGTTGCAGCAGTGGCTGCAAAATCGTGCCGGCAACTCCTGAAGGGACTAGCCGCGAATGGAGAGGCGGGATCCCTGGGGAGAGGGCTGTACCTCGATGCGGTGGGGGAAAGCATCCTGCAGGCTGGGGATGTGGGTAATCACCAAGATGCAGGCAAAGTCCGGGGCGATGGCGTTGATGGCGGCCAGCAGTTGGGCGCGCCCGGTGGCATCCTGGGATCCAAACCCCTCGTCGATGATTAAGGTTTGCAGGTCGGATCCCGAGCGCTGGGTGAGCAGGCGGGACAAGGCCAGGCGAATGGCGAAGTTGATGCGGAAGGCTTCTCCACCGGAGTAAGTCTCGTAGGGGCGGGTGCCGTGGGGATCGGCAATGAGAATGTCGAGGGTGTCATAGGGACTCCGTCCCGCTACGGAGGACAGCTTGGCCGGTGAGCAATAGCGTCGCCCGGAGCGCTGGGTAACCAATTGCAGGTGCAGGCGGTGTTGGGTCAGGCGGGCCAGGATCTGGTTGGCCTGGGCTTCCAGCTCGGGCAGGACATTTTCGACGATCAGGGCGGGGATGCCGTTGCGGCCGTAGGCATTGGCCAGCTCTTGGTACACCTGCTGCTGGCGGCGGGCCTGTTGCAGTTGCTGTTCCAGCTCGGCCTGTTCCGCCTGCTGTTGAACCGCCTGTTGTAGCCGTTGTTGGGCGGCCCCTATCTGAGACAGCACCTCATCCAGCCGCCGGCGGTGCTCCCGCAGGGTTTGGCGGATCCCTTCCAGCTGAGCAGGCAAAACCTCGGGATGCTCCGCCAGTTGTTGCTGAAGCCGTTCCAACTCTTGGGTGGCCTGGGCAAAGTGCTGGCGGCTTTCCTGTAGGCGTTGGGATAAGGCTTGGGTGCGGGCTGCCACCTCCGGCAGTTCCTGGCGGGCCACCTGTAGGGCTTGCAGGCGCACCGGCCAGAGTTGCGCTTGGGCCAGTTCGGCTTTCACCTGCTGGTGCAGGGATCCATCGTAGCCCAGGTGGTTTAACGCCTGTTCCACCTGAGCCAACCGCTCCGCCAGGGGAGAATCCGATCCCACTGGCGGGACGGAGTCCTTGGATCCCACCTGTTGCAGGGTTTCCAGTTGTGCCTGTAGGGAGGCGATTTGCTCCCATAGGTGAGAGCGGCGCTCTTGGGCCTTGCGGAGTTCTTGAGAGCGGCCCAGGGCCCAGCGCCAGCGCTCCAGTTCTCCCCGTTGTAGGGCGTGCTCGCGCTCGTCATAGCCCAGTTGGTGCAGGGCCTGCTGGATCTGCTGGAGCTGTTGCCGAGCTTCTTGAGCGTAAGCTTCCCGGTCAAGGATTTCCCTCAACTCTGCCGCCTCTGCTTGCCAGAGCTGGATTTGCCGACAGCGCTCCTGCTCGGCTTCCCACTGCTGTTGCAATCGCCCTTGCAGATGCAGGCGCTCATCCCAAGTGGCCAGTTCTTGGCTGAGACGGCGGTATTCTGCTTGCAAGAGTTCGATCTCCCGGTCGGCCACCGCCAGTTGTTCGCGGATAACAAACAGTTGGCCGGCAATTTCTTCTTGACGCTCGCGGTGTTTTTTCAGCACCACATCCCGCAGGCGCAGGCTGAGGGGACGGCTACAGAGGGGGCAAGTCCAGTGGCGACGGCGCTGCGGAGCCATAAGGCTGGATCCCTGCGGCTCTGCTGTCGGCGTTGCAGGGGATGACTCGGCAGGCTGGCCGACAGAAGATAGGGCCGGGGATCCCTCCTCTTGTTCTGCTGCCTCCTCGACAAGGGCTGTCACCCTCGCCAAAGTGGGGATGGGGCGGCGCTCTCCCTGATCTTGTTCGCCTCGCGGAGCACTTTGAACGGGAAACGCCTCTTGACCTTCATCCCAGCTGGTCACCAACAGGCGGCAGCGTTCTTCTTCCTGTTGCCACTGTTGCTGGAGAACCCGCTGGCGTTCCTGGAGCTTTTGCACGAACAGCCGCCGTTCTTGGACTTTTTCCAACACCCGCTGCTGGTAGAGACGCCGTCGCTCCAGCTCTGCCAAGGCGGCCTCTCCTTCGGCGATTTTCTGCTCCAGGTGCTGCTGCTGCTGGGCTAGAGTTTCCTGGCTTTGCAGTTGCTGGCTGAGAAGCTGAACGCGGGCTTGCAGACGTTCCCGCTCGCGGCGGATTTGCTCTTGCCAATGCTGTTGCTGCTGGAGAAAGACGGCGGCTTGAGCTTGGGCTTGGTTCAGGGCCTGGAGACGCTCTTGAGCTTGCTGGTAGTGGCGCAGGCCGATTTCGATGCGCTCCTGTTCTGCCAGCAATTGGGCATCGGCTTGGGCCTGGGCTTGGCAGGTGGCCAACTCCTGTTGCAGCCGTTGCATCTTGCGCAGTTGCTGCTGTTGCTGCTCTGCTTGCTGGGCTTGCAGCTTTTGGCGTTCTTGGAGCAGATGCTGCTGTTGCTCGAAGAGGTGGTGGAGATGGCGATCTTGGGCCATCAGGGCTTGGTAGCGTTCGTAACCCGCCAGTATGTCTTCACTCTGGGCGATCAGCTCTTCCAACTGGAGCAGGTGCTGTCGCTGGGCACGCCACTGTTGCTCGGTGTGCTGTAGGTTGGTGCCGAGCTTTTGCAAGTGTTGGGTAAGGTGTTGGTGGCGCTCCTGCAGGATGCAGCGATGTTCGTAGAGGCGCTCTAGGGCTTGCAATTCCTGCTGTTGCTGGGCTAGGAGCTGCTGCAGATGAGTTTGCCGTTGTTGGAGTCGCTCCAGCTCGGCTTGGATTTGGCCAACGTGGGCCTGTTGTTGGTTGAGCTGCTGCAGGCGCTCTTGGAGCAGATCGGCTTTGAGTTTGGCACTGCGCGCCTGTTCCCGGCAGCGGTCGGCCAGCAAATCGTACTGCCCCAACTTGAGCATGTCGGCCAAAATTTGCTTGCGCTCGCTGGGACGCTTCAGGGTGAAGGCATCCGCTTGTCCTTGTCGCAGATAGGCAGAGTGAATAAAGGTCTCGTAGTCGAGGCTGAGCTGACTTTGAATGGCCTGTTGGGTGGCGCGCATGCCGCGGCGGGTTAGGCTGCGCCAGCGAGGTTGGCCGTCGGTTTCTCCGGTTTGAATTTGCCACTCCAGGGATCCCTCGCCCGATAGATGACGGCTGCGCAGGACACGGTAGGTTTGTCCTCGGGAGCGGTAGATCACCTCTACCCAGGCTTCGCTGGCCCCCTTGCGGATGAGATCGCTGTCATTGCTAGCCCGGCTTTGCCCCCAAAGGCCCCAGGTGAGGGCATCGAGCAGGGCAGACTTGCCTGCCCCATTGGGGCCACAAATGCAGGCAGTATGGATCCCACGCAGATCCAAAACGGCGTGAGCGTAACAGAGAAAATTGTGCAAGGTTAGGCGAACCGGGATCACGGAAAACTCTGAGGGGCTCTGGTTGCCAGAAAAAATGGGGTTGAATTATTTAATCCAGAGTATCGCGTCAGCGGTGGGGAGCATCTTGAAGTTCTTGGCAGGATCCCAAGTCTTACCTACTTTTTGGGGTCGCGTTGGTGGCGCAGAGCGCTTGGGAGATGCCCCTACTTTTGGGAATAAGCTGCTGGCCTGGGATCCGGTCGCAGCAGCCGCTGACACAGTTGGGCAATCTGGGTGGGGCTGGCCTCATCCAGCCAGCGGTGAAAGGCTTGGGATTCCTGAAGGCGGCCCATCAGCAGCGTGGGGATCTGCTCCGGACTGTCCAGTTCCGCCAGCCACTGCCGGGGAAAGCCGGTTGCCGCAGCCAGATCCTCGGGATCCCGTCGGCCTGCTTGCCACAGCGCTTGCAGTTGGGCAATCTGCTGGGGGATCTGCTCCCAGCGGTGGCCAGAAGCAGTCAGGATCAGCGTTTGCGGCTGTGCCTGTTGCAGCAGTTGGGCCAAGTCCGCCGGTAGCCAGGGCCAGCGGGCCAGCACCAGCTTTGCCCCTTTTGGTGGTGGAACAAGGTTCTCGGCCTCCTGCCCGTCGTAACAGATGGCCCCTTTCAGCGAATCCGGCAGGGGTTTCTGCCGAAAATCTTGGATCTCTATGGGGGGAGCAGAAAGGGTGGGTGCCTGCCACTCTCCCGAAGGGCGCACTGCCAGCACCTTGCCCTGCCAAGGCTGTCTGCCCCGGTCATCCGCTTCCAACTGGAGGGCGATGTCCAAAGCTTGGCATTTTTGCCAACGCTCCAGCTCTTCTCCGGCCTGCCAAAACCATAGAGTACGGGATCCCGGCGAGCCTTGGAGTTCAAACTTGAGGTGGCGGCCATTGCGGGAGACTCCCAGGTTGGAGCTATTGGGACGGAAGTTCATCAAGGCAACGACGGGGTTGGGATTGCCGTGCCCAAAGGGCTGCAGAAGCTGCAATTGCCGATACACCTCATCCAGCTCTGCCACCCCATCCCGATCCTGAGAGACCAGTAGCTCCCAGTCGAGGATAATCTCCACCGCCAAGGCGCGAGCCCGCTGATCCGGGCTAACCCGCGCGGCCAGCTCCCGCTGCAACGCCAGTTGCACAGCGGCCAGGCAAGCCAGATCCACTTGGATCCCGGCGGCCATGGGGTGTCCGCCTCCCCGCCGCAAGAGGGGGCGCACGGCCTCGATGGCCTCCACCAGGTTCACCCCTGGCAGGGAACGACCCGACCCATGGCCCAGCCCTGTGGCTTCGTCTTTGGCAATCAACACCGTTGGGCAGTTATACTGCTCCACCAAGCGCGCCGCCGCGATCCCCAGAACCCCTGGGTTCCAGCCGGCTTCCGCCAGAACAATGGCTCCTTCCCGGGTCAGATCCAAGCTCTCTACCTGTTGGCTGGCCTCTTGGATCACTTGCTGGGTGAGCTGCCGGCGCTCTTCGTCAAGGGCAACAAACCGTTGCACCAGCGCCTGGGCCCGCTCTGGATCGGAGGTGGTCAGCAGCTCCACTGCTAAGCTGGCGTCTTCCAAGCGGCCAATGACGTTCAACTTGGGGGCGATGCGAAAAGCAATATCCTGGGCTGTCGGCGACCTCTGGAGCTGGCCGTTGCTAACCTGGGCCAGCAGAGCTCGCAACCCCGGGCGCTGCGTACTGGCCAGCACCGGCAGGCCCCGCTGCACCAAGTAGCGGCACTCCCGCTGCAACACCGCCACATCGGCCACAATTCCCACCGCCACCAGATCCAGGTGCTGCTCGACACCAGGGATCCCTAGGGCTTGGTAGAGCGCCTCCGCCAACTTGTAGGCCACTCCCACCCCCGGCAAGAAGCGCAGCGGATGTTCAGCCGGCAATCGCAAGGGGTTGACCACCGCATAGGCAGCGGGCAAGGGATCCGGCAGCATGTGGTGATCCGTCACGATCACGTCCACCCCCTGGACTTGGGCCATGGCAATTTCGGCAGCATTGCCCACCCCGCAATCCACCGTCAGGATCACTTGGCAGCCCTGGGCCAGCACCTGCTGTAGCCGTTGAGGATTGAGCCCGTGCCCCTCGGTGCTGCGCAGCGGTATGGAGAACTGGACTCGGAAGCCCAAGGGTTGTAACGCCGAGAGCAGGAGACTGGTACTGGTGACACCATCGCAGTCAAAGTCCCCCCAAATGCACAGGGTCTCTTCCCTTTCCCGTGCCTGCAGCAGCCGCGCCACCGCCCGCTCCAGATCCGGCAGGGATCCCGACGGTGTGGGGGAATAGTGTTCGGGATCCACGAAGGCCTGCGCCTGCTCCCAGGTGTGCAGACCCCGCAGAGCCATCACCTTGGCCGCATACTTGCCATATTCCCGGCTCAGTTGCGGATTGAACTGGGGGGGAGTGGGCAGCAGCTCCCAGCGGTATTCCATGCAAGCTCGACAGGGATAAAGGTTCCTAGGAGCCTATCAAAAACTGCCTGGGGAGAAAAGCAGCTTGGGATCCCCAAGAAGGCCTGGTGACCTGCTTATTGACAGCAGTGGGAAGCCACACAACAAGCAGAGGGGTGCTCGTGATTGTGGGTGGCACAGGCTTCGCTGCAGTAGAGTTGACCTTCGTAGCGATAGCCTTGGCTGCTCTCGAAGCTGCAGTTGCAGTGTTCACAGGCGCAACGGACAAGGGTGCTGGCAGACATGATTTTCTCTCCTTCTTTCTCGTTTTTTCCTAGGGATCCTCTTGTCGAAGATCCGCGTCTCTACACCCTAGCGGTTGCTCAGCAACGATGCTGAAACAAGAATCAGAATCATTTTTGGCACTTCACCGATTACAGCCTATGAATTAGGATACAAGTATCCAAGAGAAAAGAGAGATATATACCAACCTACTTGTTAGATTTATCCCAAAGAGTTGTGGCAGCTTATCAGGCAGGCAAGACCTCCACTCGCCAGGTAGCGGAACAGTTCATGGTAACCCAAAGAACACTGCACCACTGGGTGCATCAGTATCAACAAACTCAGGATTTATCCCCCAAGAAAGTCGGCACAAAGCGAGTAGGTATTCTGGAACAACACCGGCAAGAAGTTATGACGGTCATTGAAAGGCGCCTGAACTATTATCCGTGGTAGTATCAAGAACTGCTACGAGAGCAACTGGATACTGATGTGAGTGCTGTTACGATAGACAACTTTTTAAAAAAGCGAGGAATGACGCTAAAAAAGAATTACCGCAGTGTAAAAATCAGAGAAGAGGAGGTGCAAAGGCAACAATTAGCCTATAGTTAAGAAGTCAAGAATATACCAGTGGAAGATATAGCTATTCTAGACCAGACAAGGGTGTGAGAGGCAATGGAACGGAGGGGTATCTCGGAGTTTACGCAGTCAAAGAGCTTACAGTTACCGTCAGAGATGCAAAGGGAAAAAACATAAGATTATTGAAGCTATTTCCTGGAGAGAGGCAGTAGGCTGTTGTGTTATCAAGGGTGGAATGCGGAAGAGCAATTTTCTGGAGTTTTTGCAAAGTGACTCATGTCCGGAACTGGATGCGCGGAAGGTGGTGATTAGAGTTCGGAAGTGGAGGGTTTGATTCAAGGAACAGGTGCGCGGATCATAGACCTGCCTGTGTATGCACCAGAGTTGAATCCGATTGAGAGGATGTGGTCGGTATTGAAGCCTTTTATCCGGCAGTTTTCCAGAGCCGGGAAGTATGGGA
>NZ_JANSHV010000198.1:0-5301 GCF_047461775.1 Synechococcus sp. R6-5 | reverse complement strand
GGAGAGTTCAGCGTGAATGTATCAGGACAGATCCGCATCAACAACGCCAAGGTAGTTGTGGCAGACATTCAAGCCTCTAACGGCATCATCCACGTCATCGATGCAGTCTTGATCCCGCCGCGTTAGGAATTGGGCCACCACTTCGGGCATCATAGAAGCATCGAGATCCAGCACTTTATTGGGGAGATTCAGCGTGGAGCGGCCTAAGTGGGTAGCAATCGTTACAGGGATCCTGGCCATTGCTCTGGGGGTGGGCTACTTGCTGCTGGTGCAGCTATTGGACTATCGCGGCGGCCAATTTTTGCCGGCACCACTGGAGCCGCCGGCGATTTTGGGAGAGGGGATCCCTGGCTCATTTGGCCGGTTGAGCTGAGGGCGCTTTTGACTTCCTGCTTCCCCTTCCTCTTTTACTTGCGGGTGGCTGATCCCCAGCAAAACTCTTGACAAAATTGTATGCTCAGCTACAGCAAGCCCTATGCTGGAGAAGCGGTTGCAGATTCAGTTGACAGCGGGGGCTGTCCTCTGGGATGACCGGTCGATTTTGGCTTTTTGATCTGGAGATCTGGGCAGGCTGTGGGTTGGGATGGTGCTGTCGCGCTCCACTTGGGTGTGGTTGTGGGCAGGGCTGGGTTTGGCGGCCCTGAGCCAATATCTGCAATGGGTTAGCGGGATCTATAGCTTTATCGCCCCCCATTCGTTGCCGCTGGCGGATCTGGCAGTGGCCGGGATCCTGGGAGGGACAGCAGCAGCAGGTCTGGCAGCGCGCCATTGGTGGCAGCAGGCTGGCCGACGGCAAAGTACTCCAAACCAGCGGACACAACCGCTGCGGCGGGTTAAGTTAACTCGGAATCAGGTGCAAGCCGATCTGGAAGATGCCGATCGCCTGATCCAGAAGCTGCAGAATGACATCAGTCGCCGTGCCCTGCGTGCCAAGCTGCAAGAGATCAATCAGCGGCTTAACCAGGAGGAATTGCATCTGGTGGTGTTCGGCACCAGTTCCGCCGGCAAGACCTCGTTGATCAATGCCTTGATGGGCCGACCAGTGGGCGAAACAGCCCCCACCCTGGGCACCACCCGTCAGGGATCCATTCACACCTACCAATTGGAGGGCTGGAACGGCCCCATTTCCCTTACCGACACACCTGGGCTGCTGACGATTGGGGGAGCAGGTGAAGCGGAAGCCCGCGCCCTGGCCCAGAAGGCGGATCTGCTGATCTTGGTGGTGGCCGGGGATCTGCTGGCTTCGGAATATGCCGAAATGCTGGAGCTGGCCCGGCTGGGCAAATCCACCATCCTGGCCCTCAACAAAACCGATCAGATGCTGCCGGAGGATGTAGAGACCATCTTGGCCCATTTGCGCCGACGCACCGCCGGTGTTATCCCTGCCGAACAGGTGGTGGCCATCGCCGCTGATCCAGAGCCCCTCAAGGTTCGCTACTACTCCGAAGATGGCTCTGTGTGGGAAACTTGGGAGCCGCAGCCCCCCGAGACAGAGGCCCTCATTCAACAAATGGCTCACCTGCTGCAGCAGAAGGGATCCCACCTGCGCTTGGCCAATGCCTTGTTGCAAACCCGAACTCTCAGCGAAGCCGTCCAGCAGGCCCTCCAAGAAGAACGTCGCCAACAGGGTCGCCAGATCGTGGAACGGATGCAGTGGGCCACCGCTGCTGCCCTGGCGGCAAACCCTCTTCCTGCTTTGGATGTGCTGGCAGGAGTAGCCATTCAGGCGCGCATGATTGGGGAACTGCACCAGGTGTTTGACCGACGCATTACCTTGCGCCGGGCCCAGCAAATTGCCCAGAGTTTGGCGCAAATGGTGGTGCAACTGGGGGGGCTGGAGCTGGCTACTCAGGCTTTGGGCTCTCTGCTCAAGGCCAGCCCCTTGATGGTTATGGGGATCCCCCTGCAGGCAGTGACGGGGGCCTATCTGACACGGGTGGCGGGGCTCAGTTACCTAGAGTGGCTGTCTTCCGGGGATCCCTGGCAAGAGGAAATCCTGCAAGAGCGGGTTAGGCAGCAGCTCCAAAACCGTCATCCTCTGGCTTTTCTCACCCAACTGGCCCGCCAAGCCCATTCCAACAGCTAGTCCAAGCATCCGTCTTTTCGCCGCCACAGGCCCAACCTATCCCGTTCTCCGCCCGCTGCGGAAAATCCATTACACTGAGTACAGCTTTTTCTAACTTAACTTTGTAGAAGTTCTGTAGATTAGCAGGCTCCAGGTCACACAAGAGAGAACATTTGTACCAGCCATACTCAGTGTTGCCGGAAAAAGTTGCACAATTTAATCACAAGTCAAGCCCAGTCCATCATTTTGTAGTCTGCTGCCCTAAACTGGCTCCGTTGGCACCTTATGTCTTCCCCCAACCTGACCCTGCCCATTCAGTGGATTGATGTGGATTCAGGAGAGGTGGTGGAGGAATGTCCTTGGCAGAGTAGTCCCCATCCGGGCACCTACGTCCAACTGGCAGAGCAGCACTACCTAGTTCTGGAAAAGCGTCATTCCTACCGGCTCCGGCAAGGCAAATACCACCTGTGTGGGATCCGCGCCTTGGTGCGTTCGGTAAACCCACCGCAGGAAGCAGGGAATTGCCTGGGGGATCCCTCCTGTCGGTTCAATGCCCACTCGCCCTTGCTGCGTTGTGCCGTCAACCCCAGCGGGCCCTGTCAGGGCTGCCCCCACTACGAGCCAGCTCTGCGTTGCTAGCCCTCCAGCTCCAGAGCCAACACCTGGGTCAGCGCACGGTTGGTCTTTTCGCGAAACTCGGCCACGCTCACCCGTCCCAGCAAATACACGGCCAGCAACATCACCGCTGCCTCCACCCCAAAGACGGTGGCATAGGCAAGCACTGAAGAAGTGGGGAAGAGAATGCGCCCCAGATCGAGCAAAGCCCCGCCGAGCAAGGTGGAAACCGCCTGGGACATGGCCTGGGCCAGTCCCCAAGCCCCGATAAAGGTGCCTGCCGTCTCCGCTGCCGTCAAATCCAACATGAGGGTAATGGCGCCATTGGTGGTGATCCCAGAAGCCAAGCCAAACAGGATCATACACAGCTGCAGCAGCCGTGGATTGCCTGTAAACCCTGAGGCAATGGTCAGCCCAAAAGAGATGGCCACCAGCAGGCAGCCCAGACGAGCCGTTGTCTGCTTGCCTAGCTTAGGCACGATGAAAAATCCGGTCAGCACAATCCCCACCAAAATGCCCAAACTCCAAAAGGCATTGAGTTGGGTGCTCTGGGCCACCGTCATGCCAAACACCTCGCCGCCGTAGGGTTCTAGGATCGGCTGTTGGATAAACAGGCCCATGGTCATCAACACCAAGAAGCCGAAAAAGATCAGGGTTTGGCGGCTGGCGGTCAGCACCTTGATGGCCGTGCCAAGGGTGATTTGGTCTTCTCGTCCGGCCAGGGTGGAACGGGATCCGTAGCGGGAATAGCGCTTTTCCACCCCCCAGGTGGCGATCACCCCCAGCAGGATCACCACGGCTGGAATGATGATGAAGAGGCGATTAATGGTGCTCTGCAGGTTGTCCGGATCCAAGCCCCGCAGCAGAACTGCCGAGCCAATGGCCCCGCCGGCAATCCCCACCATCAACATAGACCAGACGATCCCCACCAACTTAGAGCGGTTGTCCTCGTCTGACACATCCACCAGCAAAGCCGCAAAAGGCGTGGAGCAGGCGCTGAGGCAGAGACCATAGAGGGCAAACATCAAACAGGCCAAGCCTACCCAGCCATAGGTGGCTCCAGACCAGCCCGTAGCCGCAAAGCTATCCCCCAAACCCCACACCACCTGCACCCCCAGGAAGATACAAACGGCAAATAGCACTGATCCCAGACGCACATAGCCGGTGCGATGCAGGCCAAACAAGGGCTTAGCATCCGAGAGCTGCCCAAACCAAACCCGAGCCGGGGAGACCAACTGGTGCATGGCCAGGGATCCCCCCACCACTGTGGCCGGGATGGCCAGCAGCTCTGTATCGATCATGACGCGGTTCAGCACTCCCAGAGTGAGCAGCGACATCATTCCCAAGCCCATTTGAAACAGGCCCAGGCGGAACATGACATGCAGCGGCAAGGGCTGAACCTGCGCCTGAGGCTCTGGAGAAGCTGGAGTTACAGAAGCCACAGAAGCGTTGACCTCGGGATCCCGGCGGATATTGGCCATGATCTGGAATGATTCGAAAGGGTGCTACAGCCTTTTATCGTAGCCCAGGCAGCCTGGGATCCCGGCAAAAGCATGGGGTTGCCAAAAGCGAAACCGCCACGTCCTCTCCCCTTTTGGGAGCTATTGTCAGGGTATAGTCCCCCAATTTCCAATCCTCAGGAATATTGCTATGCGCGCCCCCATCCCCTGGCTGCTGAGTTCACTGAGCTGGGTGGGCATTTCCCTGGCCGGAGCAGCCCTCGTCCCTACACTGATGGTGTCCACCTCGCAGACAACCCCTATGGATTTTCCGCTCCACCAGTCCCTTTCTTCCCCCACTCCTTCAGAGTGGGCGGAATACTTGGCCTACAGGCAGGTGATTGACCAGACGATCTCCATGACCTGGGATCCGCAAGCGCGAGCCTTGGCAAAGCAGTATGGGCTGGATATCGTCAACATCACCTGGGAAGATACCGGACGCCACAAGGGATCTGCCCTTGGCCCCAACATCAGCGACATGACCATCCAGGTACAACAGCTCAACCCCAGAACGGGTCACTACGAGCTGAGCTTGATGCCGGTGATCCGCTACCCCAACTTTGCCGATCTGTCTGCCGACCTGCCCCTCGATAGCCTACAGGTGCTGGTGGGCAACGAAAAAGGAAAACCCCTGCAACCCGTGTCGCTGCGAGAGCTGCTGGGGAATCTGCGCCGCTACTTACATGATCCCGGCTCTTGGGCCGGCAACCGGAACTCCCTGCTGGCTCCACGGGATAGCCATGTGTTGGTGAGCGCCCAGGCCGCCTTTTTGCCTATCCCTGCCGGGGGATCCGCTCAATTCAACCCGGTGCTGTTCAACTACCAATCCCATCCCGGCAACCCAGCCGTGCTGGCCATTTTGGCCACCCGCGAGGGCACCAGCATTACGGTGACCGAGAACCGCACCGAAGATAGGGTGGGCGAGGCTATTTGGGGCCAGCGCCTTTTCTTCAATCAAAACGGTGAACGGGCCAGCCTCACCGGGCAGCGCCTCAGCGATTTTCGGGCCGAGCAAGCCGCCAACCCAACCCCTCAGGATCCCCATTCGGCGGAAGTAGCAGAAGAAGCCCTGAACCTGGTGATGGTGATCCAAGTACCTGATACATTCACGCTGAACTCTCC
>NZ_JANSHV010000197.1:0-8346 GCF_047461775.1 Synechococcus sp. R6-5 | reverse complement strand
GGGGGGGGCTGTTGGGGGAGAGGAGGCGTGTAGGCAGGGGGTGGCGTTGGGATGGGGGTGGGTTTTTCCAGATCCTCAAGTCGGGGCAGGTCGGCGGGCTTGGGCTCGACACCAAGGCTTCTCAGCTTGGCTTGCGTTTCTTGCACTTGCGCATTGAGCTCTTCCAGGTAGGCGCGGTAGTGGTTGGCAGCTTCCAGGTACTGCTTGGCTTTCTTTTCGTTTTCCCGGACGACCGCCTCCAGTTCTTTGGTGCGAACGGTGTAATCGGCCTCTTGATTGGTGAGGTTTTCGATGGCTTGGTTGAGTACAGCCCGCCGTCGCTCCAGTTGGGCTACAATTTCCGACAACTGTCGTTCTCGCTCGCTAAGGCTGCGTTCCCGGTTTTGAGTTTGTTCCAGTTGAAAGCTGGCCTGGCTGAGCTGCTCTCGCAAATACATCACCTGGGGCTCCGTCTCGTTGCGTTCCTGTTGCAACTCAAAGACCCGCGCTTCCAAGTGATCTTTTTCCTGCTGCAACACTTCCCGCTCGTTCAAAAGACGGGTGTAGAGCTGGTTGAGAAAGTCCACCTCCATCACCACTTGGCTAAGCTGAGTGGCGTATTCCCCAACCAAAGCCAACTCCCGAGCAAGGTTTTGGGTTTCACTGGTGGCTTGATCGGTGAAAAACTGGGGAAGTTGGGTGGTTTCTCTGAGGCGTTGGGTAAATTGCTTGAAGCGGAAAGAAAAGTTGCTCGCCATTGCCGGTGCGGTAGCCTCGAAGATCAGGGGAATGCCGATGGTTGGATTTCACAGGGCTTGGATTGCTTCCAATCTACTTGGATTGCTTCCAATCTAACATTGAGCTACAGCTTTTGCGGAAGCTTGCCTTAGGTGGGATCGGGGGGAGTTTCAGGGGCCGGCATGGCAACTTCCCCAGAGGGATCCCGCTTCTCGGATTCCGGCTGGGGGTTTTCTGCCGCTCTGTTTTTAACCTTGTCTTTTTGGTCTTTCGAGGTGCCTTCTGAATCCTGGCCGGAGATGCGGCGCAGCAGCCGTTGCAGGAGTGGGCTGCGGCGATTGCCGAGGACGGAGAAGCGGCTTTCAATCTCCTCGACGGGGACGGGATCCATTTGGGCCAGCTCCGGCTCGCTGAGGAGGAGTACCCGTATCGTTGCAATGGGGATCTGCAAGAATAGGTTGGATCCCCAAAATCCAAAGGCAGCTATGGCTAGGCCGGCCAGGCGGGTGCCGTTGCCAGGGGTGAGCGGGGCAAAGAGGGGGGCAAAGTCGTAGAGGCGCTCACCGACTTCCAGCATCAGGATTGCCGCCAACAGCGTCAAAATCTTATGTTCGGGGCTGAGGAAGGCGGCCAAGATGCGGCGCTGCTCGAGGGTGAGTTCTTCTGGGGGGACAGAAGCCACCCACACGCTAAAGATGTCAAACGGTTTGCGCCACTGCATAGCAAAGACCGGCCCAATGCCCACCACGGCCACCCAAGCCTGCTCCGCCCCCACCGGCAGGAGGGGATCCCCTGTGGCCAGCCCGATCAGGGTCAGCCCCACCCACAAGGGGAAGAGGAGGATGCCGGCGGCATGGATCCAGAGGAAAGGTTCCTGCCAATGGCTGCGCATGGGGAGATGCCAAAAGGGACAGGGGAGAGCAGGGCTAGGGGCGGGATTTGTCCACCACTTCCAATTCTGTGAGGCGGAAGGTGACTAATTTGTCCCAGTTGCCGCCTTCAAAGAGGACAGCGGCATGGTTGTCGGTAACCCGCTGTACCTGGCCCTCAAAGCAGTAGTAGGTGTCGTTGGGGTTGATGACCCGCACGGCAACGCCGGGGTAGATCGGGGGAAGGGCTTCGAGGAGAGTTGGGGTTGGAGTCGTGTTCACGTTTCAGCTATCCTCTTTTTTTGCAGAAGCTCTGCCTTACTATTATGGGGGAAAGCCCCTCTCTTGCCGAGTCTCCCCCTCGTTGAGCTTCTTCCCACAGCGGTTCGCCGAGGGTTGGGCAATGGCTGAGGTGTGGCTGCCAGCCCGCTAACACGAAAGGGGCCTGCACTGCGACTTCGACGGTCAACCCAGCTCCCCCTCAAGGCCCCAGACCATGGCTACCGGCGCACAGTCTTCCCCCTCCCAAATCTGGCATGTGTTGGTGATCGATGATGAACAAGGACGGCGGGCTGTGGCCCTCAGTGCTGCCACCTATTCCATCGGCAGGGATCCCAGCAATGCGATTGTCATCGATTCGGCGGCGGTTTCCCGGCAACACGCGCTGCTGCTGCGGCTACCCCAAAAAGATGGCCAGTATACCTACCGGCTGCTGGACGGCAATATCGAGGGCAAGCGCAGCACCAACGGCGTCTCGGTGAATGGGCAGAGATGTTTGAGCTGGGATCTCAAGGATGGGGATCAGATCCTGTTGGGGAATCAGGTACGGATGCAGTACTGCATTCGCCAGTTGTCAGACGAAGATTTTCAGCGGTATCTCCAGTCTGTAAGCTTTCGCAGCGTGAAGGCGGAGGTGGTGGATCGGCGCTCCACAACCATGCAGCGGTTTGATCCGCCCTCGATGCAGGCAATTTTGCCCCAAGAGGAGACGACGGAGAGAATTGACGTGAAGCCTCAACGCCGCAATCCGCTGCGGCTGCTGTTCCAGACCCTCTGGGGGCGTTTGAGGGGGAAGCTGAGATAACTTAACCCTCGGGGATGCCCACCCGTTCTGAGTCTGGGAGCGATGATGCGGTCTCGTCGGCGCCGCCTTTGCGCTCTTGCTCTGACGCTTCTGCCTGCAAGTCCAGGAGGGAGGGGGAGTTGGCTTCCCCAATCAACACTCCCCGCAGCCAGAGGGGAGCGACAAAGGTGGTGGCAATCACCATGACGATAATGCTGACATCGAGGGCATCGGAGAGAACCCCACTGGCGGCCCCCACACCGGCAAACACCAGGCCCACCTCACCCCGGGGAATCATGCCCACTCCGATGGCGTAGCGGTTGATGCCCGGCTTGCCAAAGGCCCCCAAGCCCGCTGCTAGCTTGCCCACAATGGCAACTCCGATCAAGAAGACGGCAATGATCAGCCCCTCTCGGTTGACGGGGAGGGTGGGGTTGAGTACGGCAAGGTTGGTTTTGGCCCCAACGCAGACGAAGAAGATGGGCACCAGTAGGTCGGAAATGGGCTTGATCTGTTCTTCCAGCTCTTGCCGTTTCTCGGTTTCGGCCAAGATTAAGCCAGCGGCAAAGGCGCCCAAAATCGCTTCTAGATGAATGATTTGCCCTACATAAGCCAGCAGAAAGGCCAGCACAAGGGCGGGCAGAAGGGGGTTACCTCGGGTCTTCAGGCTGTTGAGAAGGGCCACAAAGTAGGGGCTGAGAAGGCGCCCCAAAACAATGGAGCCGACCAAGAAGAGGATGGCACTGAGGATGATGATGCCAATATCGGAAAGGTTGACTTCTCCGTTTTTGGCCAAGCCCGCCACCACGGCCAAGATGATGATGCCCAACACGTCATCCAAGACGGCGGCGCCGATGATCACCTGTCCTTCTGGGGAGGTGAGTTTTTGCAGCTCGGCCAAGACGCGGGCGGTGATGCCGATGCTGGTTGCTGTGAGGGCAGCGCCGGCAAATATGGCGGGGATAACGGGCACATGAAACAGGTAGAGCAAGCCCAGGGTTCCGGCCAGGAAAGGCACAGCAACGCCGATGACGGCTACGGCTGCGGCTTGAGGGCCAACCCGCAACAGCTCGGCTAGATCCGACTCGAGGCCGATTTCAAACAAAAGGACGATCACCCCGATCTCGGAGAGGATGTCGATGATCTGGCTTTGGGAGGAGAACACCTGTACCAGGGATCCCTCGTCGAGTCCGGCAGTGGCTTGCAGAAATTGCATCAGTGCTGAGGATTGAGCCAAGGCGTGCAGCTCTTGGCCGGAAACTTGTCCTTCTGGGAAGACAAGCAACCCCAGAGCGGAGGTTCCCACCGTAACGCCCCCCAGCAATTCTCCCAGCACCGGCGGAAAGCCGAGGCGAACGGCGATTTCTCCGGCAATACGGCTGGCCAGATAGATGACCACCAGAGCCATCAGCACCGCCGCCAAGATCAGGGGTAAAAGATTGGCAGCCCCTTCCGGTTCAAGGGGGGCAGCGGCTTCAACAGCAAGCAACACTGAATCTAGGTTGTTCAACAGCAAGATCTCACCCTCAAATGATGAACAGCTTTTTGTCTCGGGCCGGCCCTGGTGGGAACGCTGCCGTTCCCATTCCTTTCGCCCTTCTGCTGGAAGACTGTTACAGAAGCTAACCTCCCTTGGGAACTGTTGGCAACGCCCAGGTAGGCACTCTTATACTCCAGATAATTGATACTTATCTGGAGTATTGCCCTTCATCCCTTTGCATCAGGGGGACGAAGCCCTTATCACCCCGCTCCTGGAAAACCCCTCAGAACCGGCAATCCAGGACAAGCTGCTCCTCAGGAGGAAGCCTCGCCTTGGCCCGGTGCAGGGTTGGATCCATCCGGATCGAACGGTGGCCCAGACAGATCCAGAGGATTAAACCGGTTCATGGCCGTCATCAGTCCCTCTTGCCAGCAGCACTCCACGGCCTCTACCGCCACATCCAACACCCGCTCCAGCACCTCTTGTTCTGCAGGCGCAAATCCCCCCAACACATGCCCGACCACATCTTGGCTGCCCTTGGGTTTGCCCACCCCCAAACGCAGCCGTGGAAACGCCTCGCTCCCCAAGTGCTGAATGATGGACTTCATGCCGTTGTGCCCACCGGCAGAACCGGATCCCCGCAGGCGCAGACGACCCAGCGGCAGATCCATATCGTCGTACACCACCAGCACAGAGGCGAGATCTAACTTGTACCAATCCAGCACCGCCCGCACCGATTGGCCGGAACGGTTCATGTAGGTTTCCGGCTTGAGCAAGCGTCGCTTTCCTCCCAGGGCAAACCCTTCTCCGTAGCTACCTTGGAATCGCTTCTCCAAAACCAACGGGATCCCCCAGCGCTGCGCCAGCCGATCCACCACCATAAAGCCGCAATTGTGGCGGGTATTGGCGTATTGAGGGCCGGGATTGCCCAGGCCCACAACGAGCTGCAGGGAAATCTCATCGGTTCCCTTGGGCTTGACCTGGGTCACAACGTTTCTCGCCTCCTCGAGCTAAAGTAAGGCATCGCTGCTTTGAGTGGTGTTGGCGTGTTTTCGGGCTGCTGATCGCCCCGGAGGTTCGGATACCCAGCCGGACTGAGTCGGGACAGCGGTGAGGATCCCTGGGGGCAAATGGCTCGCCGCCCATGACTCTGCCATTGTTTATTGTCAACGCTCATTGTGAACGCTTCTGACCAACCCTGCTATGAGCCTGCCCACCCCCTTCGGTCTTCACCCCAGCACAACCGAATTCGATGCCTCGGATGCCCTGCGCCTCAGCCAGCGTCTGATTCAGGTGGGGATCGCCCTCTCCTCAGAAACGGATCTGCAGCGGCTGCTGGAGTTGATTGTTGCTCAAGCCCGAGAACTGACCCACTGTGATGGGGCCAGCCTTTTTGTCCGAGAGGGAGAAGAATTGCGGTTTTTCGTGGTCAACCGCCATGAGGAGCTGCGGGATCTGCGCTTGCCCCTCAGCCCTTCCAGCATTGTGGGCTACGTGGTGCTCACCGGGGAAAGCTTGAATTTGCCGGATGTCTACCACCTGCCCGCCGACCGGCCCTATGCCTTTAACCCACAGGTGGATCGGCAGACCGGCTATCGCACCCGCTCCTTGCTCACTGTGCCCATGCGGGATCCCTCAGGAAAGATCCTCGGCGCCCTACAACTGTTGAACCGCCTAAAGCCGGATCACCCCACCCCCCTAGCTCCTGACCAAGTGGCCGAGTGGAGCCAACCTTTTTCTGAGCTGGAAGTCAGCGTGGCAGAAGCCTTGGCCTCCCAGGCGGCGGTTGCCTATCAAAACGCCCAATTGCGGGAAGAGCTCAAATCTGCCCACTTCGAGACCATCTTCTGTCTGTCTGTGGCCGCAGAATACCGGGATCAAGATACCTCCTTTCACCTGAAGCGGATGAGCAACTACTCTCGCATCATCGCCAAGCACTTGGGCCTATCCAGCCATGAGCAAGAGCTGATCTTCTACGCCAGTCCCATGCACGATGTGGGCAAAATCGGGATCCCGGATGCCATCTTGCAAAAGCCGGGGCGTCTGACCCCAGAAGAGCGGCAGATCATGAACCGCCACCCTGAGATCGGCTACGAAATTCTCAGCAAGTCCGACTCCGAGCTGATGCAAAAGAGCGCCATCATCGCCCTTACCCACCACGAGAAGTTCGACGGCAGTGGGTATCCGCGCGGCCTCAAAGGAGAAGGGATCCCTCTAGAAGGGCGGATTGTGGCCTTAGCCGATGTATTCGATGCCTTGGCCAGCCGTCGCCCCTACAAAGAAGCCTGGGCTTTGAATGAGGTCTTTCAGTTTGTAGAAGACAACAGCGGCAGCCATTTCGACCCGCAAGTGGTGGCCGCCTTTAACCGAGGACGCAGCGAAATTCTGGAAATCTACCACCGCTATCAAGAAACCCGCTAAATCCAGCTCCAGATCAATCAGGGATCCAAGATACCAACCCAGAACATTCAGCTCCAAAGGGATCCGTCCCAGCAAACCGCAAAGAAGGGATCCCAGGCCATCCTTCCCGCACAATTCTGCAAAATCCTATGGGCAAAAGATGGGATCCCAGGGCAAACTGAAGGTGGTCGATTTTCTGCAGGAATCACCCCATCAAAGGCCGATTTAGGGCCGACTTTTTGTGTTACTCTACACATTAGCATCCAACCCATCTGTACCCAACGTGTGCCGACGATCCCTGTGATGGCTACCCTGACAAATCCACCCACTCCTACCCTATCGATCAACACCAAGCTGCGCGATTTGGCCTTGGTGGAGTTTCAGGTGAGCGAGTCCACCCCTTGTGAGAACGTGGTGCGCCGCCTAGAAGATGACAGCAGCCTTTCAGGAGTCATCGTGCTGGACGAGCGGTCACAGGTGCGGGGAATGTTGACCCGCCGCGCCATTCTGGAGTGGATGCTTAGCAAGCCCTACGGCCTGGATGTGTTTTTGAAGCGGCCCATCAGCTCCATGGTAGAGTTCCATAGCCGGGATTTTCTCTTGCTCCCCGGCGACTGCGATGTCATCCAAGCAGCCGACCGAGCTTTCCAACGGCCCGAAGAGACCATCTATGACCCCGTGGTGGTTCAACTGGGATCCCAGGACTACCGCCTTCTCGATGTGCCGGTGTTGTTGGTGGCCCAGGCCCAGGTGCATCTGGCCACCCAGCGCAAGCTACAGGAGCAGCAGGAAGAGATGAAAAGGATCTTGGCAGAGCTGGAGCAGGAAAAAAACCGCAGCCTCCAGTATGCCCGGGATCTGGAGCGGCAAAAAGCCGAGATCCTCAACCAAAACCTGGCCTTAGATATGGAACGCCGGCGGGCCCAACAGCGCTCTGAGGAGCTGGCTCGCCTCAACGCCCGCATCATTGAAATCAGTTCTGTGCTCTCTGAGAGAGGCAAATCCACCTTTGCCGCCACCTTTGCTGGGGTAGAAGCGGTGCGCACCCTCTTCCAGGAAATTGCCGACAACAACCAGGAGCTATCCCGCGAACTCAAGGAGATCAACACCATCGTGGATTTGATCGTGGAGGTGGCAGGATACATTCGCCTGCTCTCCTTTAACGCGGCTGTAGAGGCCAACCGCAGCGGTGGTGCCGGTGGCTTTGGAGCCATTGCCCAGGAGATCCGCAAATTGGCCGGGCGAACCACTGAGGCCAGCAACCGTATTCGCAGCTTGGCAGAGCGTATCCAGCGCCAGAGCCAATCCACACTGCAATCGGCCCAGAGCAGCGCTGAGGTGGTGCAATCCCTTTACCAGCAGGCCCAGTCGGCCCAGTTGGCCCTGGAAGAGCTGCAAACCCTGTTGGAACGAGCCCAGATCTAGCCGAACTTTTGAGATTCTTTTGGATCTTGAGATCCTATGGTTGCCATGGTGACTAGGGGGCAGCTTTCCCCTCTCGAATCTCATAAGTATAAAATTGCCCAGCCACGGCAAGGGTTTCAAAGTGGTAGGTGGGCAAGGAGATCCCCAGTGGGCCAAAGTTGAGCAACGACAAATCGGTGGCGTAGAGGCTGAAAAGGATAAAATTCTGCCGGCGGGTTTGGCGCATGAACAGAGCTTCTAGTTCGGGCTGGAGCTCTCGGACAAGGGCATGACATTCCTCGATCAAAGTGACCAAGAAAGACGGGATCTGAGCGCAGTATTCTCGCGTAGCGTAGGCGGCCAGTTGTTGCCCTGCATGGGTTCTGTACTGATACATTCACGCTGAACTCTCC
>NZ_JANSHV010000196.1:0-6743 GCF_047461775.1 Synechococcus sp. R6-5 | reverse complement strand
TGCCGGGGTTAATGGCCGCATCCGTTTGCAGGAAAGTCACCCGCTTGTTGACAGCCCCAATTTGCCCGGAGGAGCGCCCAACAGCACTGATGATCCCAGCAGTCACGGTATTGTCTAGGCCCAGCGGGTTGCCAATGGCGATGGCCCAATCCCCTGGTCGCACCAAGTCAGAGTTACCCAGGGTAACCGTGGGCAGATTCTCCCCCTCAATTTTGATCACTGCGATATCGGTAACCGGATCTGAGCCCTTCACCTCTCCTTCAAAGGTGCGCCCATCCAGCAGATGAACCCTGACTCGCTCGCTGCCTTCCACCACATGGGCGTTGGTGAGGATCAGGCCACTGGCGTCGATGATAAAGCCCGATCCGGTGCCCTCCTGCTGAAACTCCTGCGGCAACTGCGGTATCTGATTTCCAAAGAAGCGGCGAAACAGGGGCTGGTTGAACAGTTCTGGGTTGACCCCCCTCGACACGGTGCGGGTGGCATCGATGCGCACCACCGCTGGGCCGACCTTTTGGGCAACGGCGGCAATAAAATTAGAAGGCCGGACGGCATCGGCGGGAGGGGCAGAATTCGCAGCCTCAGGACGGGGCTCAGACCAGGGCAAAAGGGATCCTACTCCCTCACCGGCCCGTTGCGTCCAAGTGACCAGAGGAGTTTGCTGTAACCACTCCTGCCCCGATCGAGACGATAGCCAGACCCCACCCGCGACGCCTCCACCAAACAGAGCCATCGCCAAAAGTGTGTGCCGTAGAATCCGCGCCATGATCCCTCCCAAAGCTAAGCCGTATCGCCAAGACTCAAAAGGCGTGAACCAGCTCCCTGACTTACGCCATCAAGACCCAGTTCACTCCTGGTCTATTCTATCTATTCCTACTCTTTACTTTTGGATGTTCGGGGTATGTGTGCTTACCCTAGCAAATCTTGCGGACAGAGGCAGTGCTCGAAACGCCCAAAATGATCGGGGATCCGAGTATGCTCCATTCCTCCGAGCCACAAGGGCGGGATCCGTGGCAGCGCCACCGCGCCTGGATGCAGTTGGCCTTGCGAGAAGCTGAGCAAGCGGGAGAAGCCGGAGAGGTGCCGGTGGCCGCTCTGGTGGTGGGGCCAGGGGAAAAGTTGCTGGCTTTGAGCAGCAACCGGCGGGAACGGGATCGGGATCCCACGGCCCATGCGGAGATTCTGGCCCTACGGCAGGCAGGGCAGCGCTTGGGCGATTGGCAGCTGCAGGGCTGTCGGCTGTATGTGACCCTGGAGCCCTGCCCCATGTGTGCGGGGGCAATCAGCCAATCGCAGCTGGCCCAGGTAATCTACGGCGCCGATGATCCCAAGGCCGGAGCACTGCGCAGCGTGCTCAATTTGCCAGCTTCTGCCGCCAGCTTCCATTGCCCGGAGGTCATCGGCGGAGTCTGCGAGGCCGAGTGTCGCCGCCTATTGCAGCAGTGGTTCTGCCGCCGGCGCGGGATCCCCTCTGAGCCGGCTGAATCCTGACCGAGGGACTGGGGGCGGAAAATTCTGGGTTGAAGTCGTGCATCTGCAGGATGTTTTTGATACTGTCATAACGGGTTCGGCTGGCCCTTGCCCGGGATCCCGCACCAGCCTCAAAAAAGGCTTTCCGAGTGCGGGATCTCTTGAGCCCAACGGTGGCCGCTTGGGTTGTTGAGGGTGCGTCGGCCCTATGCCTGGATTCTCAAAACCCGACTTGTCTGGGATCCCTCGCTGGCTATGCCCAGCAGCGGGTAGTCTTTCACAGAGGATTGGTGTGTGACTATTGCCCTCTCCTTTTCTCCTCTCCCATCAGCTTGGCTTAGGAGTATTGCCCTTCTGGTTTGGGCTTGGCTGTGCTTGACCTTTCCGGTGCAGGCACGGGTGCTGCTGCGGGTAGGTATTGCCGTCAACAAGCCCCAGGTCACCGTCGGCAGCTCTACCGGAGCCCGCCTATTGAATGCCCAGGGACAGCCGCTGGCAGAGGTGCAGGCCATGCAACCGCTGCAGGCCAGCCGTTCGGGTTCAGCAGTCAGTTTGGCTGGCCAACAGGGAGAACGTCTTTACCTACAGCCCACCACCTCCGATGGGTTAGTGTTTATCGACCAGAATTGGTACCGCGGCTGGGTGGAGTTGATCCCCGGCGAGCGTGGGGTGATTGCCATCAACCAAGTTGGCTTGGAGGACTACGTTTCCAGCGTGGTGGGCAGCGAGATGGGACACCGTTTTCCCATGGAGGCTCTCAAAGCCCAAGCCGTGGCCTCCCGCACCTATGCCCTCTACCACCGCAGTCGCCGTTCCCAGCAGCCTTTTGACTTAGGAAATGGGATCGATTGGCAGGTTTACAAGGGGGTAGCTGCCGAATCCAGCCGTACCCAAGCGGCTGCCCGTGAGACCGCCGGGCAGGTTCTCATCCACCAGGGGCAGTTGATCAATGCGGTTTTCCACTCCTCTGCGGGGGGACATACGGATGATGCAGGCAATGTCTGGTTAGAGTCGCGGCCCTACTTACAGGGGGTGCCGGATTTCGATCACCACTCACCCGTGTTTAGCTGGACGGCCACCGTTCCTGCCCAGCAGATTCAGCAGTTGGCTGCCGGGATCGGTGCCATTCGTTCTGTTGAGGTGCTGCGCAGCTCCCCGTGGGGACGGGCAATCACGGTGCGCTTGACGGGATCCCAAGGGATCAAAGATCTCAATGCCGGCGATTTTCGTCGGGCTCTAGGGTTGCGCAGCACAAAGATTGCCATTAGCCCGCGCGGGGAGGCCGCCACTACAGCCAGCTTGGCTCCTGTGGCAGGGACATTCCCAGCTTTCTTTGAGATTCAGGGGCGGGGCTACGGGCACGGGGTGGGCATGAGCCAGTGGGGAGCTGCCGCCCTGGCCAGCCAAAACTACTCTTACCAACAGATCCTCAGCCACTACTACCGCAACACCAGTCTGGCAGTGGTGGAAGGACGTTAAGGCTCAACTTCAAGGAGAAGCCAACAAAATAATCGATTGGTAGCAAAAGTAGCTGCAGTTTTTAAGAGCTTATGGAAAGCAGCATTCTGAGCATTCTATACAGATCTGGAGGGGTTTCCCAAGGGTTCGTTGGGGTTCTGTAGATTTTGTTAACTTTGAGTTAACTCTAACGTTGCACCATCTCTGAAGATAGACGGGCAGCTTCTGCCGGAATCGAAAGCTGGGCTACCTGTGAACGCTGCTTTTGAAGGCTCCGCGCTGCTATGACAAGATCGAGAGAAGCCTGGGCAAATTTGGGTTACGTCCCCTGAAGATTTTGTAGAGATCTTGAATTCCCCCCTCAGAATCCTCAGGATCGGCTCAATAATAATTGAGATACGTTTACCAGCATCGACCTCTACCTCTTCTTTTTCGAGCCCATAACTTTAACCCCAGGTATCTGTCCTATGTCCATTGCCACCTTAGCTCCTGCTTTTCCCGAACGTTGTCCGGTGCTGCCGGAAGCGCTCACGCCCCTGTGCGAGATCGCCCGCAACTATTGGTGGACCTGGAACCCGGATCACCTCACCATTTTCCGGGAAATGGATCCCGCCCTGTGGGAAAAAACCTCCCACAACCCGGTGCGCATGCTGGAGGAGGTTTCCTACTTGCGGTTGGCAGCCTTGGCCACCGATGTGAACTACCTCAACACGTTGAACCGGATGGTGCAGTCCTATCGGCAGTACATGGCGGCTGAGGATACCTGGGCCAAGCGCACCATGAAAACCTACGACTGGCAGCGTCCCATCGCCTATTTCTGTGCCGAATACGGCTTGCACGAGTCTTTGCCCACCTACTCTGGCGGGCTGGGTATGTTGGCTGCCGATCACCTCAAGTCGGCCTCGGATTTGGGAGTGCCCCTGGTGGCCATCGGGTTGCTCTACCGTCAGGGCTACTTCCAACAGCGCCTGGACAACAATGGCTGGCAGGGGGAGCTTTACGAAGACTCTGAGTTTGAGTCTCTGCCGTTGACTCTGGTGCGTCAGCCGGATGGCAGCCCTCTGTTGGTGGAAGTGGCGATGCGGCAGCGGTTGGTGAAGGCGCGTGCCTGGCGAGCAGACGTGGGCCGGGTGCCGCTCTTTCTGCTGGACACCGACCTGCCGGAGAACGACCCCATCGACCGCTGGATTACCGCCCACCTCTACGGGGGCAGCACCGATACTCGCATTGCCCAAGAGTGCATCCTGGGTATCGGTGGGGTGCGCCTGCTGCGCCAGTTGGGTTTGGATCCCATGGTTTATCACATGAATGAAGGGCACGCTGCTTTCCTGACGCTGGAGTTGCTGCGGGAGGAAGTGGCGCGGGGCACCCCCTTCGAGACGGCGGAGGCCAAGGTGCGGGAAAAATGCGTGTTTACCACCCATACACCAGTGCCGGCTGGCCACGATGCCTTTAGCCCCAATGAAATGGATGCCTTTTTTGCCTCTTTCTGGCCACAACTGGGCCTGACGCGGGAACAATTTTTGGCTTTGGGAGCTCGGCGCACTGGGGATCCCTGGGAGCGCTTTAACATGACGGTGCTGGCTTTGCGGTACGCGCGGGCAGCCAATGGCGTAAGCAAGCTCCACGGACGGGTTTCTCGCGAAATGTGGCATGTGCTCTACCCTGAGCGATCGGTGGATGAGGTGCCCATCAGCTCCATTACCAATGGGGTTCACGCCCGTACCTGGGTTTCCCCCCTCTTCTGGAATCTCTACGACCAGTACTTGGGCCCCGATTGGCCGGAGCGGGTGTCAGACCCGGAACTGTGGGCCAAGGTGGAAGAGATCCCAGATGAAGAACTGTGGCGGCGCAAAGAAGCTCTGCGGGAGCGGCTGGTGTCTTTCACCCGTCACCGAGTGTTGCGGGCCCGGCGCAATCGCGGCGAAAGCAACGAACGCATCCAAGCGGTCAACCAGTTGTTGGATCCCAAGGTCTTGACGATTGGGTTTGCCCGTCGCTTCAGCACCTACAAGCGAGGAGATTTGATCCTGCGAAATCTGGAGCGAATTACCCGCATCTTCACCAACAAAGAGTACCCTGTACAGATTATCTTCGCTGGCAAGGCCCATCCGCGGGATGAAGGGGGCAAGCGCCTGATCCAGCGGGTGGTGGAATGGTCGAACCGGCCTGAGGTGGCCAACCGGGTCGCCTTCATCGAAAACTACGATGCCTATGTCGCTCGCAATTTGGTGCAGGGGGTCGATGTGTGGCTGAACAACCCGCGACGCCCTCTGGAGGCCTCCGGCACCTCAGGACAAAAGGTGGGCTTCAGTGGGGGATTGAATTTGTCGGTGCTGGATGGCTGGTGGCCCGAAGGTTACAACGGTCGCAATGGCTGGGCTATTGGCCAAGAAATCGAAGGTCTGGATCCCGCTGCCCAAGACGACTTGGACGCCAACTCCCTCTACGACTTGTTGGAGTATGAGGTGATCCCCATGTTCTACGACCGGGACGAGCAAGGGATCCCACGTCGTTGGATTGCCCGCATGAAGGAGGCGATCCGCACGCTCAACCCCGTTTTCAACACCGACCGCATGGTGGCCGAGTACGTGCTGAAAATCTACGAGCCTCAGCCCCTGGAAGCAGAGGCGAGCCGGACTTTGTTGGGTTCGGCTGTTGCCGGCTAGGGTGGACTCCCCCTCTCCCAGCGCAAATCATACAAAACATTGGGATCCCTCTCTCCTCAAGAGGAAAAGCAGGGATCCCAAGTTTGAGCTTGGGGAAAAGAGACTAGGCGCTGGCGTTGACGGCCATAGGCAGAGTCAGCGGCTCTGGCTCCTCTTCGGGGGGCAACATCACCACCTCAGAGTTGTCGATGATGGCCTGCAGCTCTTCCCCATCGATGGTTTCGGCCTCCACCAAACGACGGGCGATCCGATCCAAGAGGGCACGGTTTTCTCGAATCAAGTAGGTAGCCCGTTGGTAGGCCTCGTTCACCAGCCGCCGCACCTCTTCGTCGATGAGGGCTGCTGTTTCCTCCGAGAAATCCCGTTCTGCGGCGATCTCCCGGCCCAGGAAAATGTTGGCGTATTGGCGGCCCAGGGCCACATTGCCCAGTCGGTCGCTCATGCCAAAGCGGGTCACCATGTTGCGGGCGATGCGGGCCACCTGCTGCAGGTCACTGGCTGCCCCTGTGGTGATCTCCGACTCTCCATAGACCACTTCTTCGGCCACGCGCCCACCCAAGGCAACAGTCATCATGTTCTTCAGATGGGCACGGGTGGTGAGCCCCATGTCGTCATCGCTGGGCATGAACCAAGTGAGACCACCCGCCTGGCCACGGGGGATGATCGTCACTTTTTGGATGGGATCGTAGTTGGGCAAGAGGGATCCCACCAGGGCATGGCCCGCCTCGTGGTAGGCCACCAACTCCTTGCGCCGTTCGCTCATCAGCCGATCCTTCTTCTCTGGGCCGGCCAACACCCGATCCACCGCGTCGTTGATCTCGTCCATGGAGATCTCGGTGAGGTTGCGGCGGGCTGCCAGAATGGCTGCTTCGTTCAGGAGGTTGGCCAAGTCGGCGCCGGTAAACCCAGGGGTACGGCGGGCCAATTTCTCCAGATCCACATCGGCAGACAGGGTTTTGCCGCGGGCATGCACCTTGAGGATCTCCAGGCGGCCCTGAAAATCGGGGCGATCCACCGTAACTTGGCGATCGAACCGGCCAGGCCGTAGCAGCGCTGCATCCAGCACATCCGGGCGGTTGGTGGCCGCAATGACGATGATGCCGGAGTTGCCCTCAAAACCGTCCATCTCGGTGAGCAACTGGTTCA
>NZ_JANSHV010000195.1:0-5355 GCF_047461775.1 Synechococcus sp. R6-5 | reverse complement strand
ATCGAGATCTACACCGGCAACGGCAAGGGAAAATCCACCAGCGCTCTGGGGCGGGCTCTGCAAGCCATTGGGCGCGGCATCAGCAAGGATCTCTCCCATCGCGTGCTGATCATGCAATGGCTGAAGGGGGGAACAGGCTACACCGAGGATGCAGCCATTCGGGCCTTGCGGGAAAGCTACCCCGATTTGGTGGATCACCAGCGCTGCGGTCGGGATGCCATTGTCTGGCGGGGCAAACAACAGGAAATCGACTATGTAGAAGCGGAGCGGGGCTGGGAGTTGGCGCGGGCGGCCATCGCTTCTGGCCTGTACAAAACCATCATCCTGGATGAGCTGAACCCGACAGTGGATCTGGAGCTGTTGGACGTGGAGCCGATTGTCCAGGCTTTGCTGCGCAAGCCGCGGGACACGGAGATCATCATCACGGGGCGGTGCCATGCCCCCTTACCTTACTTTGAGCTGGCCTCTGTCCACTCGGAAATGGTGAGCCACAAGCACTATGCCGAGCAGGGGGCCGATCTGCGGCGCGGGGTGGACTATTGATGGGATCCTTCGCAGCGTTCTCAGCCAATTCTGCTCTCTCTTGGCCTCCAGACCCCAGGACTCTGGCCCAGTTGTTGCTCACCCTTTTCCAGACGGAAGTGTGGGTGGAGGGCAAGGAGCACGTTCCCGCCGGCCCGCTGGTGGTGGTGAGCAATCACCGCAGTTTTCTGGATGCGCCGGTGCTGATCGCGGGGTTGGGCCGACCGATTCGCTTTGCCTGCCATTACTACCTGGCTCAGGTGCCGCTGCTGCGGGAAATCGCCCTGGCTTTGGACTGCATTCCCCTCAAGCAGGGATCCCGGCAGCAAATCCATTTTTTTCGCCAGGCGCAGGCCAGTTTGGCAGCGGGGGTGGGGGTGGGGATCTTCCCAGAAGGGGCGGAGCAGATCACCCGTGAGACCTCGCCTGGGGAGGTGGGGCGGTTTCAGCCAGGTTTTGCCCACCTGGCGCTGGCGGCAGCGGTGGATCCCTTGCCGATTCTGCCGGTGGCGGTGTGGGCGCAGGAAGAATGGCGGGGAGTAGATATTCCTATGGCTTTTTTCCGCTGGTTTGACCCCACTGAACCCCGATTTCAACAGGAAGGGGGACATCCGGTGGTGTTGTATCGGCGGGTGGTGCTCAGGGTGGGATCCCCCCTTTGGGTGGGCAGGAAGCAGCGCCAGGGATCCCGACGCGAGCGAATGCAGGTCATTCAAGAGCTAACTGCAGCGGCCCGAGAACAGGTGCGATTGGGATTGGCAGAGAGATGAGAAAGTTGAGTGGCGAGCCGGTAGCATCTGCCTCTAGCTTGGTCAGCCCGGCAACGGGAGCGGTCGGTCAGGAGCGGCCCCTGCTGCTGTATTTGCCCGGTATGGATGGCACAGGTACGTTGTTTTACCGGCAGGCGCAGGCTCTGCAGCGGGAGTTTCGCATTCGCCCCCTGAGTTTGAACCACCCGGAAGCGGGGGATAGCTGGGAAACCCTGGCCGATTGGGTGGGATCCCGGCTAGAAGCGGGGGCGTACTTGTGTGGAGAATCCTTTGGGGCCTGCCTGGCCTTGCTGGTGGCCGCCCAATGGCCGGAACGGTGCCGCGGCCTCATTTTGGTCAATCCGGCCTCGTCGCTGCGACGTAGGCCCTGGTGGTGGGCAGGGCATGTTCTCCTGCCTTTTTTGCCACCGGGGCTCTATCACCAGTTGTCGGAGCGGGGGTTGGGGGTTTTGGCGGAGCTCAGCCAAATGGAGCCGCCGGATCGGGAGCGGCTGCGCCAGGCGGTTCACAGTGTTGAACCCACAGTGGCTGCTCGGCGCTTGGCTTTGCTGGGATCCTTTGTTGTGGAGAAGCTGCCCCTGGAGTCGATGACCCTGCCAACTTTGCTGGTGGCGGGGGGGCGGGATCGCCTGTTGCCCTCGGTGCAGGAGGTGGGCTGGCTGGCGGAACGGCTGCCCCAGGCGCAGGTAGAAATCTCGCCCCAGAGCGGCCACGCTTGCCTGCTGGAGCGGCGGATGAACCTGCGGCGTTACCTGCTCAAGCCGGATGGCCTTTTTGCCCCTCTGCTGCTCAATTCTGCTTCGGCCCATTGAGCATGGACAGGGATCCCCACAGATCTTCTATCCGCTCTGGGCAGGAGCTATCCTTCCCCTCTCGATCCAGCCAAAGGGCTCGCCAGCCTGCTGCTTTTGCCCCCTGATAATCGTCGCGGCGGCTGTCGCCAATGTGGCCGGCGGCTGCGGGGGGGATCCCGTGGGCTGCCAGGGCAGCTTGGAAGATGCGAGGATCGGGCTTGGCATAGCCCACTTGGGTGGAGAGGGTGAGGGTGGAAAAGTAGGGATCCAACTGCAACTGCTGCAGCACCCTGGGCAAGCGGCTGTCGAAGTTGGAGATCACCCCCAACCGGATCCCTTCCTGCTGCAGGGCCCGCAAAGCCGGCAGCGTCTCGGGATACAGCTCCCAGGGATCCGCCCCGGCAAAGTGCTCAAACAATTGGGCGAAAAAGTCTTCAAACCGGTGCTCTCCGAAGGCAGCCAGGGATCCCACCCGGGCAAAAGTCTCCCGCACCACCTGGCGCCACCAGGTCCGCTCCCACTCCCGCAAAGGGGATCCCGTCAATCCTGGGCAGGCCGGGGCTGGAGCCTGGGCAAAAACTTGGCCAAAAGCGCGATCCAAGGCCTGGGGATCCACCCTTACCCCATACTCCGCTGCCACCTGGCTGTAAACCTGGCCCACGCTGCCCCGCACCCGAAACAAAGTGCCCACAGCGTCGAAAAAGAGCACCCTCAGCTTCACGACTGCCCCTCGTAGCGGGCGTAGGCATCGACAATCCGCTGCACCAGAGGGTGGCGCACCACATCCCGCTGGTCGAAGTAGCAAAAGGCAACCCCCTCTACCCCTGTCAGAATACGCTCTGCCGCTGCCAGGCCGGACATGCGATGTTTGCCCAGATCCGTTTGGGTGAGATCCCCGGTAACCACCATACGCGACCGGAATCCCAGCCGCGTGAGGGCCATCTTCATCTGCTCGGGGGTGGTGTTCTGGGCTTCGTCCAAAATGATGAAGGCATTGCTCAAAGTACGGCCTCGCATATAGGCCAGCGGCGCCACCTCGATCACCCCCTGCTCCATCAACTGCGGCAGCTTGGCCGGGTCGATAAACTCGAACAGGGCATCGTAAAGGGGCCGCAGATAGGGATCCACCTTTTCCACCAGATCCCCCGGCAAAAACCCCAGTTTTTCTCCCGCCTCCACAGCCGGGCGAGTCAAGATCAAACGCTCGTACTCCCGGTTTTGTAGGGCAGCAATGGCCACAACGGCAGCCAGATAGGTTTTTCCTGTGCCCGCCGGTCCAATGCCAAAGCAGAGGTCGTGGGTGCGAATGGCTCGCACGTACTCCTGTTGGCGGGGCGTTTTCGGTCGGATAAGCTCCCCTTTGCGGGTGCGGGCCAAAACTCCTGCTTGTGCTTGCTGATAGGCGGCAGCCTCCTGGCCGGAGAGGGCGCGAAAAGCTTGCTCTGCATCGATCACAGTGACGGGGTGCCCAGTTTGCCAAAGCGGCCTCAGCAATTCTAGCCATTGCCGCACCTGCTGCCGCTGTTGGGGAGTGCCTTTCAGGTACAGGTCTTGTCCGCGCAGCGTTACAGAAGCACCGCTGGAGCGACTGATCCACCTCAGGTTGGCCTCCTGAGTGCCCGCCAAAGACATGGCCTGTTGAGGATTGGACAGAGAGATGACTTCGAAATCAGAAGAGAGGGAAGTAGGGTTGTCGTGCATGCCGTGGGCGCCGGGCACCCTGGGAGACCTGTAGGGGTGATCTTACCAAAAACGCTTGTCAGGGCGCTCTGGGCTGTGGAAAGCCGCTGCAGAGCCCAGGGGTCGAGCGCAAGAGTGCTTAACAGGGGATTACACCATTAATGTGTTCCAAAATACAAGCTTCTAGAAGATCTGCAGCAAACCTGGATTTGGGTTCCGGCCTTCATTGGCAGCCGAGTCACAGGGAATTAACAACTCCCTAAGGTTCCCTAAAAAAGTATTGCAAAGGGCTATCTTTTCGGGAATAGCTTTTATTCATCAAGTAACGTTGATCTATCTGCTAAAGGAGCTTGAACTCCCAGTCTCTCGTCGGTCGGGCAAGAGCTTGAGGTTTTCAACTCCGTTGGTCATCGTGCATCTGACATTCTCTACCCAGCAGGGGAGATGTGGATAGGTTGGTCTCTTACAACCCTTCCCTAGACACATTTTTGGGATCCCTGCGGCTCCTCAATCTCTGGGGAGGGAGCCCATCCTTTCTGGAGTCATTTTGAAAAATCAGATGGAAAAAGGAGAGATAGATGTTTACCCAATCTGCGTCTGATACCCTGGGGTTGGCACAACTGGATTTGGCGCAAATTCCGCGGCAGATCACCTGCGATGGCAGTGACTTGGATTGGAGCCAGGCCCTGGCCATCGAAGGGATCCAACCTGAAGAAGAAGCTTTACAGGCTTGGATGGCTTTCCGTGACCTGCGGGTGAACCAAGAGGCGGGCAACATTTTACGCTGGCAAGGGCGTCCGTTGCGGGCCAGCCGTATCCGCTTTTTCCCCAGGAATGTGGCTTGGCGCTATGGCTTCTCGTTTTCCACCAGCATCCGCTCGCCCCTTGGCAAAGGGATCCCGACCCCTGAGGAGTGGCGCTACCCGGGCCTCTGCCGCTACGGGATTGTGCTGTTTCAACCCAATGCCCAACTGGTGGCCCATCAGGTTTTCGAGTCCTCGCCAGAGCAGCCCCAAGAGGTGGATCTGGATCCAAACCTGGATATTGCCTTCAACATCAATGACGCCAAGGGCAGCTACGGCGACAATAGCGGCAGCTTCGATATTTACCTGCAGGTGGTGAGCTAGACTCACCTAACCCCAGGAGGGATCCCGGCTGATCGCGATAGCGGGACGGAGTCTTTGCAGGGCGGGTCAGGGGGCAGTTGCCGGGTGGGATCCCATCCCCTACAATAGGTGAACTGGTGGCTGGATCCCAGCCTGCTTGTTGCCCTTCCTAGCCCTGGAGAGGTGGCTGAGTGGTCGAAAGCGGCTTCCTGCTAAGAAGTTACGGGGCCCAAAAGCTCCGTCGAGGGTTCGAATCCCTCCCTCTCCGTCCATATTTGCTGACCAAGGTTGTTGACGTCCTCTGCGCGCCGTTAGCTTACTTCCCCATAGCGGTAGGGCGGGGCTTTTCTCAGTAGCTCGGGCGTCTCAGACTAACCTGAAACGACCATAGAGGCCAACTCCGCTACCAGTCATGGGTCGTGGAAGCAGGAAGAAATCAGAGCATGACTCTAGTCAATAATGTATAATATGTTCAGTACGGAT
>NZ_JANSHV010000194.1:0-9425 GCF_047461775.1 Synechococcus sp. R6-5 | reverse complement strand
AAGCAGTCAGGGTCGGGTAGTTTACTGAATTAGGATGGGAAAGCGTGGTTTTGCCGTGTCGGCCCGCTTATTCTTCTCTTGGGTAGGTCTGGAGCAGCGTAGATGGCAGTTTACGAGGGCAATTTTGTTCAGACGGAGGATCTGCGTCTGGCCATTGTCATCGGTCGGTTTAACGACCTGATCACCGGCAAATTGTTGGAAGGGTGCCAGGACGCGCTGAAGCGGCATGGTGTGGATGTCGGCCCGGAGAGCAAGCAGGTGGACTACTACTGGGTGCCGGGCAGTTTTGAGGTGCCTTTGCTGGCCCACCAACTGGCCCAATCTCGCCGTTATGACGCCATCATCTGCCTGGGGGCAGTGATTCGCGGGCAAACTCCCCACTTCGACTATGTGGCGGCGGAGGTCTCCAAAGGCATTGCGGCGGCAGGATTTCGTACCGGAGTGCCGGTTATTTTCGGGATCATCACCGCCGATACCCTGCAGCAGGCTCTGGAGCGGGCCGGGGTCAAGAGCAACAAAGGTTGGGAATACGCCATGAGTGCCCTGGAGATGGCGACGCTGATGCGCCAAGTTGCCCCCGTGCTCCAAGGCAGCTACGGCCACAGCGGCAACGGGGCCGGATCCCGTCCGTCTCTGCCCGGTGGAGCGGAAGCCCTGCAGTCTACCCTGGACAGCGCTGCCTATTGAGGGCGGGTGAGCCGAGTCAGCACTTCGTTGGAGCGCTGCACAAAGGCCCGCGCGGCTGCTGGATCAAAGCTTTTCTGGGTAATCAAAGCCAAATCGTAGATGTGATTGCAGATGAGGTGAACCAAGTCGGGATCCCGACCCTGATCGGCAAGAGACTGCAGGTTTTGGATAAGGGGATGGGCCGTGTTCAGAACCAGGGTGTGCTCTTCCAGAAACTCCAGCGGCTTTTGCTGGATGACGGCGTTGAGCTCCTGCAGGCGCCGCAGCGTCTCCGGCAGCAAGATCATGGCCGGAACCGACTCTGATTTAAGAGCTTCTGCTTTGATCTGCAACTTGTCTTTGCCCAGGGCTTGTCGGAAGAGATCGATCAACTTTTGGCTGCGGGTTTTTTGCGTTACCGGGTCAACAATTTCGGCGGCTTTGTCTTTATCCACCAGCGTTTCATCCAGCTCAGAGTCCACCCGCTTAAATTGGATCCCTTCTTCTTTGTATTCCCGCTCCAAAAAGCTGCTGAAGTGGCTGTCGATCCAGCTATCCAACATGATCACTTCCAGCCCCTGGGAGCGGTGGAGATCAATGTAGGCGCTCTGGGCCGCCTCATCGGTGGCGTAGTAAACTCGCTTGTTTTGCTTGTCGCGGGTGCGCTCCAGGTACGCTTTCAGGGTCACATATTCGGGTTTGTCAGCAGGGGATCCGGCCACTCGGAAAATGAGAATATCCTTAATCTGGGCAAAGAACTTGTCGTTGTTCATCGCCCCAAACTTCATAAAGAGGCTGATGTCGGGCCAGACCTTGACGTATTTTTCGTAATCTTCCCTGTACAGTTCATTGAGACGATCCGCCACCTTTTTGGCAACGTGATCCCCAATGCGTCTTACGGTGCGGTCATTTTGCAAGAAGCTGCGGGAGACGTTGAGGGGAATATCCGGACTGTCGATGGCCCCCCGCAGAGGTAGGAGGAACTTGGGGATAACTTCCTCACAGTTATCTTGGACAAAGACTTGATTGCAGAACAGCTTGACTTGACCCTTGGTGGGATCAATATCTGGGCGCAACTTGGGAAAATAGAGGATCCCTTGCACGATGAAGGGATAGTCGGTGTTGATGTGCACCCAGAAATGGGGATCCTCTTGAAAGGGATAGAGGTAGCGATAAAACTCTAGGTAATCCTCATCTTTGAGTTCGGAAGGTGAGGTTCTCCACAGGGGCTTTTGCTTGTTGATCACTTCCCCGTTTAACTTGATGGGAACGGGGATGAAATCGCAGTATTTACGAACCAATTCCCGAATGCGGCTTGGCTCCAGGTATTCTTCGTTTTCGGGGGTGATGTAAAGGGTAACGGTGGTGCCGATGCTGGAGCGCTCAGAATCGGAGAGGGTAAAAGTAGTGGTGCCGTCACAAGCCCACTTCACCGGCGTGCTGCCGGGCCGATAGGAGAGGGTGTCGATCTCCACTCGCTGCGACACCATAAAAGAGGAGTAGAATCCTAGACCAAAGTGGCCAATGATTGCTTGCTCTGCGTCTTTGCCCTTGTACTTTTGAATGAACTCTTCAGCGCTGGAAAAAGCCACCTGGTTGATGTATTTTTTCACTTCCTCGGCAGTCATGCCAATGCCGTTATCGGCCACCGCTAAGGTCTTGGCCTCTTTGTTGAGGGCAATCGTAATCTCCGGCTCTGGGAGATCTGCCACTTCGCCGGCAAGGCTGGCCATCTTCAGCTTGGTGATGGCATCAGCAGCATTGGAGATCAGCTCCCGCAAGAAGATCTCTCGATCCGAGTAGAGAGACTGCTTGATGATGGGAAAGATGTTCTCGGTGTGGATGGTGATGGATCCCTGTTCCAGCACGGTCATAGGTGGCTCAGCACTCAAACAAGCTCAGTGCTAATCTACAGAGACCGAAAAGTCCCCGACAAGCAGGCTCTTTTTCGGAAATCCGCACTCGCAACCGAACCGGCTCTCTAGAGCTGAGCTGCTCCGGGCGGAGCTTGGGCTTGGCCGTTCCCATCAGTGGTGCGGAGCGCTTCATCCAAAGCAAGTTGTTGGGCCCAATCCTGGCCGATCCGAATGGTGACGTCGGAGTTGAGAACGCCAGTAGATTCTACCCGCACTTCTCCCAGGCCAATGGCGGCGCGGATCTGTTTGGCTCCTTCGCGATCCCCGCTCTGGGCGAGGATCTCCGTTTGCTGCAGCACCTGGGTGCTGTCTTCCACAGCAAAAGCATGGACGTATCCTTGCCTCACCAATTCCTGCACCATACGGCGGGCCATCCCCGGCTCTCCGGTTGCGTTTTGCACGGCTATGCGCAGGCGGTGTGGAGGAATGCGGGCTACCTCTGCCTCCAGGCCAAAGTGGGAGACGGCCACCCGTCGGATCCCGGCTGGATCCGGCAGCCAGTAGCTGGTGGAGAATTCTCCCGGCTGACTGAAGCGGCCCGGCAGCAGCACCAGGTCGATGCGATCGCCCCCAGAGGTGAGGACAAACTTGGCCAAGCTCAGAACCTCTTCCCAGGTGAGGTTGGTATCGAGGTTGGTGCGGATAACCTGCAAAATCTTTGGGATCCGCGGCCAGACAGCAGGGGAGAGCAGTTCCCGGCTCAGGGCCCGCAGCAATTCCTGTTGCCGTTGCACCCGACCGATATCCCCCAATCCCAGGTGATCGCGGCGGAAGCGGGCAAAGTGGTGGGCTTGTTCTCCATTGAGGCGTTGCCAGCCGGGCTCCAGGTGGATGAACAACTGCTGGGTGTGATCTGCGTACTGCATCGGTTCCGGCACGTAGATTTCCACGCCGCCCACCGCGTCGATCAGCTCTTCCAGAGCGTCGGTATTGAGGCGAATGTAGCGGTCAATCGGGATCCCACCCATCAAGTGGCTGACCACCTGAGCCGTCAGCGCCGGGCCCCCTGCCAAGTTGGCAGCATTGATCTTGGCCACACCAAAGCCAGGCAAGCGCACACGAGTGTCGCGGGGGATGGACAAAACGGTAATCCGCCGCGCCTGGGGATCAAAGCGGGCCAAGAGAATGGTGTCGCTGCGGGTGTGGAAGCGATCTCGCTCTGTGGGCAAGGGCAGGGTGGGATCCGGGTTGTCTGTGCCGAGAATGAGGATATGCAACGAGCGAACCAGAGCCGCAGCCCGTAAGGCATCGGGACGGAAGGCTTCTTGTTCTGCAGGTGTGAGGGAAGTTGGGATCACCTGACGGGGCAACATCACGGCCAAGAGGGCACCGGCAGAACCCGCCAACACAGCCGTGAACCCCAACAACAGCCAGAGGATCCCCTGACGAATGGCCTGCTGACGAGCTGCGCGGACACGGTCAGGACGGGGGGGATAGTGGAAGGAGGGCATCAGGTCAGACCAGGTCTCGCGAGCGCGTACAGGAAAGGGTGTACTGTCTGGGTGGTGTTGCCAACTCCACCAATTCAAGGCCATGTTACCCTATCCTCAGTTTTCAGAGTTGTCTGGATCCAACTTCAGCGAGGTAGCAGTCGCCACAGGGGGATCCCTGCAGCCGTTGTCGGGAAAGTCAGAGGTGCATCTTTGGCTGCAGACAGTCCCCCCGTTGGAGAAGTTGCTCCCCCAGCTCGGCCTTCTTTCCCCTGAAGAATGTCGGCGGGCAGAGCGTTTACAACTGCCGGCAGATCGGCGCCGCTTTCTGGCCGGTCGTCTTGGGTTGCGGAGCTTGCTTAGCCGCTACAGCGGCATTCCGCCCCAGGGGATCCCCCTCGACCACAGTTCTACCGGCAAACCCTACTGGCGGGATCCACCCCTGCCGCTGCAGTTTAACCTCAGCCACTCCCACGAGCGCGTCCTGATCGGCCTGAGATGGCAATACCGCATTGGAGTGGATCTGGAATGGGTTCGACCTGTGCTCCGCTGGCAGCGCATCGCCCAACGCTATTTTTCGGCTGCTGAGCAGGGCCGTTTGGCCAGCTGTCCAGCTCCAGAGCGGGATGCCCTTTTCTTTCAAATGTGGACACAAAAGGAGGCGCTCCTGAAGGGAACAGGCAGGGGTCTGGCCGGCTCCAGAGCTTTGGACGGGGACTCTTGCTGGGTAACCCTACCCCTTCAGGTTGCCGGTGGCTACGCCGCTGCGGTAGCCCTTGAAATGAGGGGCGAAATACCCGAAGACGGAGGGGAAGCCCTAACTGTGCGGCTCTACACGGATGTAGAGGGCTAGACAGCCGCAGCGGCAAAATCTCTCCACCCACCGCTCGAGCTGCTATCTTGAGTTTCCAAGCTACTCCCCTCAGCGGGAGAGAGTTTTTGATTCCATGGTGTTGCCATGTTAAGCAGGTTCTGTCGTTTCCTGGTGTTGGGAATTTGGCTATCGGTTCTCATGATTGGGATCCCGCATCCGGTATGGGCGCGGGATCTCTCCAGACAAACGCCGCAGGAGAAGGTTATTGAGTTGGGTACTGCCGACAATCAGTTGGTGTTTGTGCCCAAGGAACTGTCTTTTCGCAACGGCAGCCTCTACCGTCTCCGCCTGAGCAACCCCAGCCAACTGAAGCACTATTTCAGCGCCAAGGATTTTGCCGATGCCGTCTGGACCCGTAAGTTGGAAGTGGCCGGTGTGGAAATCAAGGGCCAGATCCGAGAATTGGAACTGAAGCCAGGCGCTTCGGTGGAGTGGCAATTTATTCCCCTGAAATCTGGAGTCTACGCTTTGGTTTGCACCATTCCCGGCCATGCAGAAGCAGGTATGGTGGGGCAGATTACCATCGGCGATTGAGATCCTCTTCCTGGGCTACCCGGCCAAAAGGGGATAGAAAAGAGAAAGACGCTGCCAGGCCAATCCATGAAAAACCCGCTCACGCCCAAAGCCCTTCGCGCTGCCGACGCGAACGCGGAACACTGGACTCGGGGATGCCAGGCAGCCCCCCCTCGAAAGAGCAGGCTCTCCCTTTCGGAACGGGTTGCTGGCTATGCCCTCGCGCTTCTCTCCCTCACTGCCGTCCACGGGATCCGCTACTACAACGAACCACAACTGACCGTCGGCAGCCGCTCCCCGCAGACGTTTCTCGCCCCTGCTGCGGCGGAGATCGAAGATGTGGAGGCTACCCAGGCCCGACAAGCTGAGGCGCGGCGGCGGGTGGCGCAGGCCCTTAAAATCAACAGCACCGCCAACGACAGCATGCGGCAAAATCTGGAGGCTCTCCTGGCTGAGGTGGAGGCCATCCGCCAAGAGGCAGGTTCTCTGCCCTATGTTTCTGTCCAGTTGCTGTCTCTGCCAACGCAGATCTATCTGCGCCAGCTTTCCCCAGAGGAGTGGGAACCCTTCCAGGCTCGCGTCCGACAAGAGGCCATCCGCGGAGCCACCCCATCTCCTTTGGAAGAGCCTTCTTCGGGGCGACCGGAGCAGCTTCCTCCGGAGCAGCGGGCCAAGCAAGAGCTTGTCGAGGTTTGGCAGCGGGTCTGGTTGGACGGATCGGCCACCCAGATGGCGGCGACGGATCCCTATACCCAGTTGATTGCCCAGGTGGAAGCGGCGCAGCAGCGCTATCGGGCAGCTTTGCCGGCTCTGGAGCAGCTCACCCCCCCTGTTCCGGCCACAGTTCTCAACTTGGCAGATGCGGATTGGCAGCATTTGCAAACCTTGAGCCGGCGGGTCTTGGAGCGCCTGCAGAAGATAGGGATCGTGGATGGCCTGCCCCGCGAAGTTCGCGCCGAAGGGATCCAAGCCCAACTGGACGATTTGATTTTTCCGGGCAGCGCCGCCCAACGACAGGAGTTGCAAGGGCTGGTCTATCAGTGGCTGCAGCAGGTGCTCATTCCCAATGTGGAGGTGGATCCCCAGCGCACCGAGCAGCGCATCCGCGCCGAGCTGGAAAAAGTCGAGCCGGTTCTGATCTCGGTTGCCGAGAACCAGGTGATCGTGCGAGCAGATCAGCTCATCACTCCCGAAATTTTTCTCATCTTGGACCACTTTGGGCTTACCCAGCGCGGGATCAACGTCTGGGGCTTGGTGGGGGTGGCCGGCGTGATGGGCCTGGGCCTGGCTGTCTTTGTGCCTCTGCAGCAACGCTTGCGGCCAGGGTTGCGCCGCCGGGATCGAGTGTTGATCCTCATGGTTTCCCTGACCGCTCCCCTGTTGGCGGCCTTGTTCAAGCTGGAGTTCAGCTCCTTGCCGGCGGTGGGGCTGTTGCTGGGCAGTTTTTACGGGGCAGGGCTGGGCCTGGTGGTGGTGGTGGGCCAGGCGTTGTTTTTGCCCTTGGTCTCCTCTGCCAACCTGCTCACCCTTGTACCCTTGCTCTCCGGCAGCGTGGTGGCCTCTGCCTTGGCCGGGCGTTCCCGTTCCCGCGAAGAGCTGGCCTTGTTGGGAGGAGGAGCGGCAGCGGTGCAGATGCTGGCCTACGGGGCGGTTAGCTTGGCCACCACCGGTGGCATCGACCTGTTGGCCATGGCTTTGGCAGGGGGAACCAGCTTGGGATGGAGCATTGTTGCCCTGGGAGCCAGCCCCTACCTGGAGCGCCTGTTTGACTTAGCCACCCCCATTCGTCTGATCGAGTTGAGCAATCCCAATCGCACCCTGTTGCGGCGACTGGCTGCAGAGGCCCCCGGCACCTTTCAGCACACTCTGTTTGTGGCTACTTTGGCAGAACGGGCTGCCCAGAAGCTGAACCTCAACGTGGAGCTGGTGCGCACCGGCACTCTTTACCACGACATCGGCAAGATGCTGCAGGCCCGCTACTTCATCGAGAACCAGATGGGCAGCCTCAACCCCCACACCCAACTGGACGATCCCTATCGCAGTGCTCAGATTATCAAGGCCCACGTCAGCGATGGCTTGCGCCTGGCCAAGCAATATAATCTGCCTACCGCCGTCCAGGCGTTTATCCCTGAGCACCAGGGCACAATTCTGATTGCCTACTTCTACCATCAAGCCCAGATGAAAGCCGGGGGTCAGCCCGTACCCGAAGAGCCGTTCCGCTACGATGGCCCGATCCCCCAGAGCAAGGAGACGGGGGTGGTGATGATGGCCGATGCCTGTGAAGCCGCCCTGCGCAGCATGACTCTGAGCGATGGCTTCGGCCCCGATGTGGTCGAGCGGGCAAAGGCTGTTGTCCGCAAAATTGCCCAGGCCCGCTGGCAAGATGGCCAGTTGGTTGATAGTGGGCTGACGCTGGAGGATTTGGAGGTGGTGGCAGACGCTTTCGTGGAGGTCTGGCGGGAATCCAACCACGAGCGCATCCCCTACCCCAGTTTCACCCCTGCCCCCTCGCTGCCTGAGACTGCCTCTGCTCAGGCCCAGATCCCGGTGTTGATGAGCCCCTCTACGGGATCCCCTTAGCCAAGTAACCTCTTCCCGAAGAAGCTGGGTAGGTAGAGAAAGGTCTAGCCCTGCGGCTCATCGATCAGTACGATAGGGGATCGTTCTGTGGACCCAGTATGAACCAAGGCAGTCCTAGGATTTGCAGCCCTAGGCGGAGGATTTTTGTTTTATTGTTTTTGGATGGCCTGCTGAATGCTTCATGGAGCTCCTACTTCCTCTGCCGATCCCAAAGCTTCTGCAGCTCCTTTTCAGATTCCACCTCTGTCTCAGTCCAGCCCTGTCCAACTGTCGCTGGTCATTCCCACCTACAACGAAGCCTCCAGTATCTGCAGCCTGATCCGGCAGTTGTGTGCCCACCTAGACACGATTCTGCCTGGAAGCTATGAGTTGATTGTGGTGGATGACAATAGCCCCGATTACACTGCCAAAGTGGCCCAAGGATTGCAAAAAGAATTCCCTCAACTGCAAGTCATTTGTCGCCACCACGAACGAGGCCTGGCCACTGCCGTGCTGCGGGGATGGCAAGCTGCCCGCGGCGAGGTGTTGGGGGTTATGGATGGGGATTTGCAGCATCCGCCGGAGATTGTCCTCAAATTGTGGCCGCTCATCCAGAAAGGGGCAGATTTGGTGGTGGGCAGCCGCTATGCACCATCGGGAGGGGTGAGCCACTGGAGCCTGGGCCGGCGCATTGTCTCCCGCGGGGCCCAATGGATTGGGCTGGTTCTGCTGCCGGGAGTTTTCAGCCGTGTTTCCGATCCGTTGAGCGGACTGTTTCTGGTCAGACGCCAGTCTATTGCCGGGATCCCGCTCAACCCCAAGGGTTACAAGCTGCTGATCGAGGTGCTGGCGCGGGGCCGGGTGAAAACCATTGCTGAAGTCGGCTACATCTTTCAGGAGCGCCAAAACGGGGAGAGCAAAATCCAACTGCAAACTTGTCTCCAATATCTCCACCACCTGATGGTGCTGCGCTTTTCGCTAGGGCAGGTGGGATCCTTTTTGCGCTTCAGCACGGTCGGCCTATCCGGCACCTTGGTGGACATGGCTTTGCTCTATGTGTTGCACGATCCCGCCAACTTGGGATGGGATCTCATAACCAGTAAGCTGGTTGCTTCGGAGGTGGCCATTCTCAATAACTTCCTCTGGAACGACCTGTGGACTTTTCGCCATGTGACCCGCTTGCAGCCGGGGCCCTGGAATCGCCTGAAGCGGTTGGCGAAGTTTAATGTTATCTGCTTGATCGGCTTGGTTCTCAACGCTTCACTGGTGATCTTGCTGAGCGAGCGCTTGGGCATTCATTATTTGTTGGCCAACTTAATTGCCATCGGTATTGTTGTATTCTGGAACTTCTACCTCAACTCCAGGCTGAGCTGGAGGAGTGCAGAGGTTAAGTCGGACTGATACATTTACGCTGAACACTGCTAAGCATTACTGCTCAGCGGTGAAGCGATAGCATTCTGTCCATTT
>NZ_JANSHV010000193.1:0-13786 GCF_047461775.1 Synechococcus sp. R6-5 | reverse complement strand
AGCAGTGTTCAGCGTAAATGTATCAGTTATGGGGATGTCCCAGCTCACCGCAGCAGAGCTGCCCCCCAGCCAAATAGCCCATCCACCAACAGGGTATTCAGCACTGCTCCCGCAAATGCCCAATGGTGCAAGCGGCGGGATCCCTGGACTCTCCACAATCCAACACCCAGCAACAGAAGGCCCAAGCCGATGCCCCAACCCAGGCCCCAGGGGGTAGCCATTTTGTCGAGGGCCGCCCTAAAAGGGACAACCGCCTGCTCCAACCGGTCAAACTGCATCGCCTGCCGCCACTCAGGCAGCAGCCCCACCGAGTGAATGTAGAGATCTGTAACCGCCGTACCCCACAGGGAGCCGAGATAAAACCAGGTACCGATGCGGGCAAACCGTCGCCGTGTCCCCCACCAGACAATCGGGATCCCCAAGGCTTCCATGGGCATGTGCCAAAGAGGCTCAAAGCGCAGCCATCCCCAATACAGGGATCCTGCCAGCCAAGTCAGGGTAAAGCCGTACAGCAAATCTCCCCACAGGCGGGTACGGGGCTGGGAGTAGAGATGCAAGCTAAGGCCCAGCCAGCCCAAAGACATCACCAAGCTGACCCAAGGGGCATACCGCACCAGGGGCGCTTGCACAAAAACGGGCAGACTCACGAGCAGAGCTGCCACTCCCCCAATGGCATGGTGGGATCGAAAACGCCTTTGAGCCGAGAGAGGGCGGGGATCCAGCCCGGCCAAACGCTCAGAGGACAGCAGAGGCTCATCTTGGAGAGGGGGTAAAAAAGGTGCAGAAGACAAAATGCAATATTAAAAACCTTTACATCAGTTAACATAGCACCTTCTTTGCCCTTCCCTCTTCTCCCCAGCAGGAGCGGGGAAGCCTTGGGGGCCTGGCATTCTCTCTCCAGAGATGTCAGGGTGGGAAGGAGGTGCTGGCCGGAGGAAACTGTATGGACTTGTTGTTGGCAGGAGACATCGGGGGCACCAAAACCAGCCTCAGCCTTGTCAATGCCGAGGATCCCGAGCACAGCCTTTACCACTGCCGCTATGCCAGCCAAGATTACGCCAACCTCGCCCCAATGGTGGGAGAGTTTCTGGCCCAGGCTCGGCGGGAGCTGGGGCGAGATCCACAGCCTGCTGCCGCCTGTTTTGCAGTGGCCGGCCCCGTCATGGAAACAAGGGGCTCAGGGTCTGAGGGACAGACTGCCAAAGTGACCAACTTGCCCTGGGATCTGCAGTCGAGCCAATTGGCCGCAGAGCTGGGGATCCCGCGCGTAGCCTTGATCAACGACTTCAGCGCTGTGGGGTATGGCGTGCTTGCCCTCGGCGACCAGGATCTGGACACCTTGCAAGTGGGTGAGCGTCAACCGCGGGCTCCGATTGGCGTGATGGGAGCAGGCACGGGTTTGGGGCAGGCTTACCTTACCTGGGGAGAAGGGGGTTACCAAGTTCATGCCAGCGAGGGCGGTCACGTGGACTTTTCCCCGCGCACCCCTCTGGAGTGGGAGCTCTTGAGGTATTTGCAAAAACGGCACGGACGTGTCTCCACCGAGCGGGTAGTCTCGGGGCAGGGGATCGTTGCCATTTATCAATTTTTGCGGGATAGCCAGTGGGGCTCAGGAGAAGAACAGCTGCTGGCCCAAATTGAGGCTTGGGAAAAGGGAGCTAAGCATATTGACCCGGCAGCCCAAATTGCCAATGCTGCCATGGAAGCACGGGATCCTCTGGCGGTGGAGTGTCTGCGGCTTTTCATCAGCCTGTACGGGGCTGCAGTCGGGAACTTTGCCCTACACCTATTGCCGCGCGGGGGCCTGTTCATCGCTGGGGGGATCGCGCCCAAGCTCTTGCGCCTACTGCATCAAGGGGAGTTTTTGTCCTCGTTTTTGGATAAGGGGCGGATGCGTCCTCTTCTGGAGCAACTGTCGGTGCAGGTGGTGGTGAATGCGCAGGTGGGGCTGAGGGGAGCTGCTCGCTACGCCGCCAACCTTTGGTAGGGAGCAGCCGCTGCTACTGAGGTTGCCGCCCCGGCCCAGCAGGCGATCGCAGCAATCCCAATGGGTGCTGGAAAATCTCGCCCAGCTGCCCTTTGCCGGGATCCCAGACTTCTTCCTTGAGCCAGCAGATGGGTCAAGATGGGATTGCGCCTTTGCTTGGCTGGCCCCATACCGGAAAGCACTCCGCCTGGGGCTGCGCTATCCAACCGACAATGATTGCCACCACGCAGAGGGACTTCATAGAAACTTCATGGTTGATCCGATGAATCCAATCTTTTGGGCTTTGGGCATAGCTGTGCTGCTGGCTGTGGGCTTGGCAGCCTATCTGTTGACCGCTCGCAAATACGAGTCTCCCGCTTCCGTGGCCAAGTCTTACGACGAGTGGACTCGGGATGGGATCCTAGAGTTTTACTGGGGCGAACACATTCACCTGGGCCACTACGGCTCTCCTCCCCAACGAAAAAATTTTCTGCAGGCCAAGCACGACTTTGTCCACGAGATGGTGCGCTGGGGGGGGTTGGATCGACTGCCTGCAGGGACAACCGTGTTGGATGTGGGCTGCGGCATTGGTGGGAGCTGCCGCATCTTGGCCCGCGACTACGGCTTTGTCGTTACCGGTATCACCATCAGTCCTCAGCAGGTGAAGCGGGCACAGGAGCTGACCCCCCCCGATCTCAAAGTTGAATTTCGGGTGGCCGACGCCCTTGATCTGCCCTTCCCCGATGCCAGCTTCGATGTGGTGTGGTCCATTGAGGCAGGGCCCCACATGCCGGACAAGGCCCGCTATGCCCAAGAGATGCTGCGGGTGTTGAAGCCAGGGGGAATCCTGGTGGTGGCGGACTGGAACCAGCGGGACGACCGGCAAAAGCCCCTGAACTTTTGGGAGCGGCTGGTGATGCGGCAACTGTTGGATCAATGGTCACACCCTTCCTTCTCCAGCATCGAAGGCTTTGCCGAGCAGTTGGAGGCTACTGGCCTGGTGGCGGGACGGGTAGAAACCGCCGACTGGACTCAGGAGACCCTTCCCTCTTGGCTGGATTCCATCTGGCAGGGTGTTGTCCGCCCTGAGGGCTTTCTCAGGTTTGGCTTGGTCGGCTTGGTGAAGTCCTTGCGGGAGGTACCCACCTTTTTGCTGATGCGGCTGGCTTTCGGCACAGGGCTGTGTCGCTTTGGCATGTTCCGAGCGGTGCGGGCAGCTTGTGCTCACAGCCCCAGCTCGGACTTAGCCTGTTGGGCGGCCAGGAGCACCTCCGCATCCTCAGCCTGAGACCAGTCAGGATCGGCAATTTCGGCGTAGAACCGCTGGTCGTAGGGGCGGGTTTGCACCACCACCGGCATAGGCACGGCATGGCCCAGAATTAGGGCTTGCTGTTTGGAGTCCAACTTGGCCAGCACCGTTTTCAAGTTCTGGCTGCCCGCCACCCCTGTGAACACCGCCTCGATATCTTGGTCGTCGTTGAGGAGTGCCGTAATGCGAGTGCCCAACTGCGACATCACTTCGCTATCGATACTGGAAGGGCGTTGATCCACCACCAGCAGCGTGACAAAGTACTTGCGCATCTCGCGGGCAATGGTGCCGAAGATGGTCTGCTTGGCCGCCCGCGGATTCAAAAAGCGGTGGGCCTCCTCGATGGTGATGCACAGTTGACGGGGCCGGTCGAGGGGATTTTTGGATTGCAAGTACCGCTCCGTCTGGTGCACGTAGGCCTGGTGAATGCGGCGGGTGATGACGTTGGCCGCCAACATGTAGGAGAGCAGGTTGGACTGGGATCCAAACTCGATAACCACGTGAATGCCGCGGCTGAGGGCATCCAAAATCTGGCCGATGTAGTTGTGGGGCAGGGTGCTGCGGATGTACTTGAGGTTGTCAAGGCGGGTGAGCTTGCGCTGCAGGGCCATCATCGAGGCTTTGTTGCCCATTTTCTGTTCGCAAAACTCTTGAATCTCGGTGTTGGAAAGGCTCAAGAGGCGGCTGATCCAGTCGCGGCCAAACTCGTTGCGCAGGATAATGGCGTTTTCCAGGCTGGCTTCCGATAGGTTCAGCTCCTCTGCCAACAGGGCCAGATCCTCCACCTCGATCTGGTTGTAGGCGATGAAGAGCTCCTGCGCATCCCGCACCCCTCGCCGCCGGGTGGAATCAGGATCCAGGGTATAGATTTGTACCTGACCGGGAAAGAGCTGCCGCAAGCCCTTGACAGTGGTGGCGTGCTTGTCTTCGCTGGCCGCCTCCCAGCCGTACTCGGAGTGCATGTCAAAGATCAGGTTCACCGCCGCCCGTTTGCGGATGATACCGGCCAGGATCAGGCGGGCCAGAAAGGACTTTCCGGTGCCCGATTTGCCGAAAATGCCGTTGCTGCGCTCCACCCAGCGATCCAAGTCCAAACAGATGGGCACAGCCATGTCGAGGGGCTGGCCGATAGCAAAGTTGCGCCGCTCCGGGTCGTCTTCCCAGCCGAAGACGGTGCGAAAGTCCAGTTCCCGTGCCTCATACACTTGCGAAAAATGGGCGGGCACCGTTTTCACGGGCAGCAGCTCCATGGCGCCAGCGGAAGGGGGTTCTTGGCCGAGGGGAGCTGCCAACGCTTCTGGCCGTTCGGGATTGACCAGGGGATACAGCCTTTCCCCTTCCGTTTGCCGCGGCACCAACATCAGCATCGGGGTGAGGGCAATAATGCCGTAGGTGCCGGTACCGGCCAGCACTTCCCGCAGCAGGGTCTCTTCAGGACGGGGGGGGTTGACCAGGATCTGGGGGTTGCTGGTTTCTAGGGTAACGTCGGTGAGCAGGCCGAAGAAGCGGTTGCGCTGCCCCTGGATCACCACGAATTTGCCCACCCGCAAGTCTTCTACCGAGACACCGGGATTGAGGCGAGCTTCCAGCCCTCGACTCAGGGATCCCTGAATCACGGTGGCCAAAGGTTGAGGAGGGGTCATGGCGGTGAGGCTTGGGTTCCAGATGCCTTATTCAGTTGCCCATCTGTAAGCGGGCGCTGGTGCGGGGGGCGCCATCCTGCACAATCCAGGTGCGGACGATCTCCACTTCCTCCGGCGTCCAAAAGCCCAGACGGGACAGGGGCAGCCCGCGGGCCTGAATGTAAGCAATCTCAGGGGATCCGCCGCGAGCTTGGGGGCGGTTGGGGTTAATGGCGTTGAGGATGTAGGTGTGGCGGCTCGTCCACCGGGGATTGATCAACTCGCTATTGGGATCCCCGGGCCTGACATAGGCCATCGTGGCCTCATAACTGTCCAGCAACTGGGTGCGCTGCCGTCCTGCCGGCTGATGGCAACCCACACAACTGGCTTCTAGCAGCGGTTTGACATCCCGTTCGTAGGTAAATTGCGGTTCGGTGCGAAAACTCAGCTGAATGGCCTGCTCGAGGGGCAGCCCCTCTTGGGGAGAAAGCGTGAGGGTGTAACGGGTGCTAAAGCGCAAGGGATCCCGAGGCTTAAGCAACAACTCGTCTCCCTGCACATCAAAAATAACCGCTGCCGGCGGATCCAACTGAACCGCCAGACGTTGTAGATTGGGATCCAGTGGCCGATTGAATTGCAGCCGAATGACTCCATCCACAAAAACATCCTGCTGTTCGGGGGTAGGCTGGGAAGACACCCACTCCAAAAATGCCTGACTTTGAGAAGCATTCGACTGAGGCCAAACTTGCCGATGAGACTCGATGACAAAGAACGCTGCTGCCAACAACAACAGCCCCGCCCAAGTTCGCCACCGCCGCCAATGGCGAAAGACATTTTGTACGGTCGGAGTGTTCATTGCCGCAGACCCAATTTAACTGTTGTCAGAATAGCGAACTTACCCACACTTCAGCCATTGATGAGGTACAAACTGCCAGGGATCCCCAGCGGATCATGAGGATCCCTTGTTCTGAAAAGTAGAAAGACAATGAGCACCGGAGCGAAGGGAAGAGGTCGCTGCTCCCAAGCCCCTAGAGGCCGAAAGGAATACCAAAGGCTTTACCCAAGCTGAGATGAGATCACCAGCAGGGAAAAGCATCCAGGGAGGCAGCAAATCAGTTGACCCGCTCCAGCTTGATGTTGTGGTGGCCCAGCTTGATCTCAAACTCATCTCCGGGCTTGAGGCCCATCTTCTTGGTGTAGGCAGCTCCGATCAGGAGGTTGCCATTCTTATGAACCGAAACCCGGAAGGTAGGAGCGCGGCCACGGGATCCATTTTCGTCACTAGCGCCGAGATCCACGCCAACGGCCTTCAACAGGGCGTTGTTAAACTGCATCAGATTCACTCGCTCCTGACCATTCTTGGTGTAGGTGACATAACCACAGGCGCGAGCTTTTTCCTTGCGATCCGCATTTCCCATTGAAGTTACCTTGTCGAGGAGCTCTTGGCCAGTGAGTGGTTTTGGTTTACTGGTTGTAGCCATATCGAGATGGTTTTAGGGACAACTGTTAGTGTAGCCAGAAACAAACAGCGATTGCAATAGAGTTTGATCCAACTCTTCTTAATTAGAGGGAATGAGTGCGCGACTGCAATGGGATCTGAGGGCTGGTTGCGCAAAACAGCAGTGGGGAATTCCCTCTGAAGGCCAGAACCTATGGGGGAGACTTTGGCTGAAATGGGGAATGATAGGCTCTCAGGCCCTATTCTCGACAGGGTCATCCGTCCAAGTCAAAGTATCTTTGGGCGAGGGATCCCCGCTTTGCCGCCGGAATTGAGCAAAAGCAGGGAAACTGGAAACAAGGCTGTTTGCGTGTCACTCAATATGGATCCCTTTTGGTCGGGGCGGCGTCTCCTCATTGGGGTGAGCGGGGGGATTGCTGCTTACAAAACGGCAGCTTTGGTGTCTGCTCTGGTGCAGCAGGGAGCAGAGCTCAAGGTGGTTTTGACAAAAGCTGCGGAACATTTTATTTCTCCTTTGACTTTTGCCACCTTGTCCCGCCAGCCGGCTTTTACGGATGCCGCCTTTTGGCAAGCAACACGAGGACGACCGCTGCACATCGAGTTGGGGGAATGGGCGGAGGCTCTCCTCATTGCACCCTTGTCGGCCAACACCTTGGGCAAGTTGGCTCATGGGCTGGCGGATAACTTGCTCACCAATGTGGTTTTGGCTTCCCGGTGTCCGGTGGCGGTGGCACCGGCTATGAATACGCAGATGTGGAAGGCGGAGAAGGTGGCCGAGAATTGGCAGCGGCTACACCAGGATCCCCGTTTTTGGGCCTTGCCGACGGCCAGTGGCCGCCTGGCCTGTGATGCGGTGGGGGAAGGGCGCATGTTGGAGCCGGAGGCGCTGCAGGAGTATGTGCGGGCTTTGCTCTGGACAGGGGGGAAAAAAGATTGGCAGGGCAAGCGGGTGTTGGTGACGGCGGGGGGTACACGGGAGCCCATTGACGCGGTGCGTTTTATCGGCAACCCGGCCAGTGGTCGGATGGGAGTGGCATTGGCGGTGGCGGCGGCCTGCCGAGGAGCGACGGTGACGCTGGTTCATGGGCCGTTGGGGATCCCTTTTGATCCAGCGCCCTTCGCCATTCGGGCCATTCCGGTGGAGACGGCAGCCCAACTGGAGGCGGCTTTGCAGGCGGAATTTCCCCAGGCGGATCTCTTGTGGATGGCTGCTGCTGTGGGGGATGTGCGCCCCTCTCAGGTTTACGCGGGGAAGCTGCCCAAAGCCGATCTACCCCAGATGTTGCCGTTGGAGCCGATCCCTGACCTGCTGGCAGCTCTGGCCCGCCACAAACGCCCTGGCCAACGCCTCATCGGCTTTGCCGCCCAAAGTGGGGATCCCTTGCCACCGGCCAGAGAGAAGCTCCGCCAGAAGGGCCTGGATGCTATTGTGGCCAACCCCATCGACCAACCGGATAGCGGCTTTGGCAGCAGCCACAACCAAGGCTATTGGATCCCCCAGCAGGGAAGTCCAGAGCGGATCCCATTGGCAACCAAGCCAACCCTGGCCCACCGGCTGCTGGATCTGGCCCGGCAATTGGAGTTGGGCTACTTTAGTTAAACTCCCTCTCCCTCTGGAAGAGGGGCCGGGGGTGGGGGCTGTGCGGTACAGAACGCTAAACTTCCCGGAATAGCTGTTCGCGAACTGCCTCAAGAACCTGTGTAAAGCCACAGGGGCAAGCCCGAGGTGCTCGCTTCAAACTGCAGACGGGCCAAGGCTTCTGCTGCCGGCAGAAATCGAGACCAACCTCTGCGCCGCGGGAGCAGGTCGTAGAACTTCGCATCCGTCGGCAAACCCGCCAGCTCTGCCGCCCAAAGGCGGGCATCTTCTTCTGTGCCCAAGCGATCCACCACACCCAAGTGGAGGGCCTGCTCTCCGCTGAAAATGCGACCATCGGCAAAAGTTTTGACCACATTCAAACTTAACTTGCGGGCAGCGGCAACCGTCTGCACAAACTGGCCGTAGGTGATGTCGATCAACTCTTGCAGGATGTTTCGCTCTTCTGGGGTCAGCTCGCGATCAAACGAGAGAATATCTTTGTAGGGGCCAGACTTAATTACCTTAAATGAAATCCCCACCTTATCCAGGAGGCGTTCGATATTGTTGCCTCGAATGATCACACCAATGCTACCGGTGATTGTTCCTGGGTTGGCGACAATTTTTTCGGCTCCCATGGCAATATAAACCCCCCCAGAGGCAGCAATGTTGCCAAAGCTGGCGACAATACGGGTGCCCTTTTTCTCCCGCAAACGCAAGAGGGCATTGTAGATTTCTTGGGAGTCGGCCACCGTCCCACCTGGACTATCGATGCGCAGCACCACGGCAGGGATATGGTTTTCTTCCACCTCTTTCAGGGCCTTGAGAACCCGCTCGCGAGTTTTGCCATCAATAGCCCCTGCCACCTCAATGCGACCGATTTGCCGGCGCAAACCACCCAAGAATAACCGCTTCAGCATGGAAAAGAACTGGATAGGGATAAGTGCATATTCTGTATCATGAATGGCGGCTCATGGCTTGGTCAACCAGTTGCCTAGACGTTGCCATACACCGGGATCACCGCCCCTCGCAGATCCCGCGCTGCTTCTGAGACCAAAAAGGCGATCACCTGCCCGATGGACTCTGGCTTTACCCACAGCTCGGCTCGCTCGGATCCCATGGCAGCTCGGTTGGCCGGCGTGTCGATGATGCTGGGCAGGATGACGTTGGCCGTGATGTCGGTGCCTTGGGTTTCGGCGGCAATGGTGCGGGTCAGGGCCACCACCCCCGCTTTGGAAGCGCAGTAGGCGGCCAATTGCGGGCCCGGCTCCACCGCTCCTCGGGATCCCACCGTTACAATCCGCCCATAGCCCTGTTGCCACATTCTGCGCAGGCTGTGCTTGCAGGTCAGGAATGTGGTGGTGAGGTTGAGGTCGAAGTCGCGATACCAGTCCGCCAAGCTGTACTCGTGGGTGGGGCCCATGGCAAAGCCCCCCACCAGGTGGATCAGCCCATCCACGCGGGGTAGGTCGGCAATGACGCGGGCAACCGCCGCCTCATCTGTTAAATCCACTTGCACAAAGCGAACCCGATCCAGAGCATTGGCCGGCAGGCGCTCCCGCAAAATGGTGAGATCTTTCTCTTGGCGATAGGTCAAGGTCAGCTCTGCGCCGCTGGCCAGCACCACGGGAACCACCCCCAAACCCAGCCCGCCTGTGCCGCCGGTCAAGAGGATTTGCTTGCCTTGGTTGCTTTGCATGGATGCACCTGCATTGGCGAAAGGGATCCAGAACAAGATCGGGAAGGGACTTCAAAAACCCCAGAGGATGTTTGGGTTCGTCCAACTGAGCTTCCCTCTCTCACCCTACCCCGGTTCCTGCCCCTCTTGAAGAACAACAGCCCTTTTGGGCGCTTTCTCCAGCAGCAGGTCGCTCAAGGCCAGCCAGTGGGGCAGATCCAGCTCTTCGGCGCGGGCATCGGGGTTGAGGCGGAGCTGAGCCAAAGCTGCTGCAACCGCTTCTCGCTCCACCAAGCTTCCCAGGGCATTGACGAGCTTCTTGCGACGGGTGGAGAACCCCTGCCGGAGGAGTTGGTGAAACCAGCGGGGATCCCGGGCGGGGGTGGGGGCGGGGCGGGGGGTGAGGCGAATCACGGCAGATTCCACCTTGGGGGCGGGCTTGAAAGCGGTGGGGGGCACCCTGCAGATCAGCTCGCAATCGGCTAAATACTGCGTCCGCAGGCTGAGGGCACCATAGGCTTTGCTGCCGGGGCCGGCCTGCAAGCGCTCGGCCAGCTCTTTTTGCACCAGAAGGACAATGCGCTCGAATTGCCGAACCGGCTGGGCCGGGGATCCGAGCACCTTTTCCAAAATGGGGCCGGTCAGGTTGTAGGGGATATTGGCCACCAGCAGGCGGGGTTGAGGAGGCAGCGGCAGGCGGAGAAAATCTCCCTCCAGCAGGTGAAAACGGGGTTGGCCGGCGAACCGTTTTTGCAGCAGTCGGCACAGATCCCGGTCGATCTCCACCGCCACCACCTGGACACCCTGGGCCAGCAATCGCCGCGTCAGTTGGCCGGTGCCGGGGCCGATCTCCAGCACCCAAGTGGGATCCGCGTCTCCCTCTAGATCATTCAACTGGGCAGCCCGCACAATCGCCTCGTGAACAGCGGGATCCTTGAGCCAATGCTGACCAAACCGTTTACGAGGATAGGGCATGGGGGAATGTTCGCGCAGTGCTGCGCCGCAACCGAGAGGTACCCAGAGCGGTTGAAGGAGAAATGGCCGGGTGGGTCATCGCTGGACTGAGTTGGGAACAGAAATCAAGGTGGGATCCGCATCCTCAGGTCTATCTCGGGCGGGTTGAGCAGGGAGCGCCTCTGGGTTCGGATCCCCGCTCAGGAGCGGCTTGCGGTAGAGGGGCACCGTAAAGGTGACGGTGGATCCCAGCCCTTCGCCCAGGCTGTAGAAATTGATTTCCCCTCCCATCGCCTCCACCAGGCGTTGGCTGATGGCCAGGCCCAAGCCGGTTCCTCCATATTGGCGGGTGGTGGAACCATCCACCTGTGTGAAGGCCTGAAACAGTTTTTGCTGCTTTTCCAGCGATACCCCGATCCCTGTGTCGATGACGCGGATGCGGGCCAAACCCGGGTTGCCGGGCAGGATATCCGCTCGCACGGTTACCGAGCCCTTGGGGGTAAACTTGATGGCATTCCCCACCAAATTGAGCATGACCTGCAACAGGCGTTGGTAATCGCCCAAGAGCAAAATCTGATCCGAGGTGTTGGGCAGGTGGAAGCTCAGTTGTAGGCCCTTTTGGCTGGCCTGCAGGCTAGTCTTGGCCTCCACATCCTTAAACAAAGCTCGCAGGTCGCAGGGCTGGAACTCCAACTGCATTTTGCCCGCCTCGATCTTGGCGATATCCAGCACATCGTTGATTAGGGCCAACAGGTGCAGGGCAGAGCGATAGGCCTCTTGCAAAAAGTCCAGCTCCTCTTCGCGGTTTTCGGCCATCCCGTCCAGCACCAGCTTGATAAAGCCGATGATCCCGTTGAGAGGGGTGCGCAGCTCGTGGGAGGTGTTGGCCAAGAATTGGCTTTTCAGTTGGTTGGCCGATTCCGCTTGGGCACGGGCCTGCTCCAGCTCCTTATTTTTCTGACGCAGAGTTTGGTTGGCTAACTGCAAGCGGGTTGCCAGTTGGCGACTTTGATCCAGCAAAATGGCGTGGGCAATGGCTGCGCCCAGGTAGGTGGCAATGCTCTGGAGTACCTGAATGTGGCTTGGCTGCCAAACAGGAACCCTGTTCGGATCCAGCATTTCCAGCCAGAGCAGGCTGTTGGCGTAGCCCTGGTAAGACATGGCAATGGCCAGATGTCGCCCCGCCTCCACCGGTTCTTCCTGTCTGAGGGCCTGCAACAAATGGGGGTAATCTGCCAGCTTCAGGGTCTGGTGGAGCAGGGAGGGATCCCCAGGATGGCGGCGGTACTCGGCATTGACCGTGAGGGAGTCTTGCCCCACCTCGTAGAGGGCCATCAGGCAGCGATCTACCTCAAACAGTTGCCCCAACTGCTCCACGGTCTGCTGGCACAGTTGCCGGATATCGAGGGAATGCCGGATGTTGCGCACCAACTGCGTCGTGATCCCCTGTACCGGATCGGCCGGGAGAGCATGGGGCTGGCTGTTGGGGCTGCTGGTTCCTCCGGCCAACGCAAAAGGCGTAGCCCCCAGCAACTTGCCCACTGCCGCAACCGCCACCACCTCCCCTTCCATGTCCCGTACAGGGTTGAGAGAAAGATGCAGATGCAACTTGTAGCGGGGCGAGAGCACCTGACATTCGTAGGAGAGGGGATCCCCGCTTGCAAAGACCTGGTTGAGCTTGGCTTCGTACTCTCCAGCGTTGGCCACCTCCCAGATTTGCTGTCCGCTCACGATGTGCTGAGGGTGGATGCCATATTTCTCGGCATCTTCCCAGTAAAAACTCCAGAAGCGCCTCTGGCGATCCTGCGTGTAGAACATCGGAGTGGGTCGGAGGGCGCCCATTTGGGATGAAGCCACCATTGCGCTAGGGGAACGTAGGCCAAAACTCAGGTTTTTCCAGAGGAAGCCGGGCTGGCCGGATCAGAGGCCGGGCGGGTTAGTGGGGCAGAGTCCTTGTTGAGGCGGGCGAAGATCATGCGGCCTGCTGAGGTTTGAATGGCGCTGGTCACAACCACAGAGCGGGTTTTGCCCACAGAGCGCTGCCCTTCTTCCACCACCACCATGGTGCCGTCTTCCAAGTAGCCTACCCCTTGACCTGGCTCTTTTCCTTCGCGGGTGATCTTGATATCAAAGCTGTCGCCGGCAACATAGATGGGCCGCAGCGCCTCGGCCAACTCATTCACATTCAGCACCTTGACCCCCTGCAGAGCCGCCACCTTCTTCAGGTTGTAATCGGTGGTGAGCAGCGTTCCCCCCACGGTTTGGGTGAGGCGCACCAGCTTTTCGTCCACAGTGCTCAGATCCGGATAGTTGGCTTCGTGAATAACGAAACGATCGGGGTAGGCCTCTCGCAAAGACTGCAGGGTATCCAAGCCTTTGCGGCCCCGCTCTCGTTTTTGGGCATCGGCCTTGTCGGCAATGGTTTGCAATTCCGTCAGCACAAAGCGAGGAACCACCAGGGTTCCTTCCAAAAAGCCCGTCTCGATCAACTGGGCCACTCGGCCATCGATGATGGAGCTGGTGTCCAAAACCTTGGCGCTGGCAGCCACCACATTGCCCTCCGCCCAGAGGGCTGCTTGTAAAGCATAGTTGGGGTTAAACAGCCGCAGCAGCGAGGGGCCGTGGGTATCGGCCAGGCTGACCCCCAGATAGGCAAAGGCCAAGCTGAAAAAGACCGAAGCCAGTGGCTCGAGGAACCTGTTGAGTTGGGGAGGCAAGGGCAGCAAGTACACAGGAGCCATGGCCAGATTGGCGATCACCAAGCCGATCACCAACCCCACCGAGCGGCTGATCAACACGTCCGGCGGCAGGGAGCGCACATTGGCCTCGAAGCGACGGTAGCTCCAGCGCACCAGGGATCCCAAAGCCAGTCCTGCCAGCACGCCAAAGCCGCTGGTGACGACACGGGCTCCTTCCACATTGGCCCCCTGAATGGCGGCAGGAGGGAGCAAATCCAGGCCGTAAAACCCGAGACCAGCCCCGGCCAACATGAAGATCGCGATCAGTAAAGCGTCTAGCATAAGAAAAAAGACGGCCCTGCTGAGTGGGTGATGCTGCTGGGAATAGGCAAATCTGCTTCCTACTCATTCTAGTCGTCTGGTGTTGGAGGGATCCGGACAACCAAGCCAGCCCTCCCCCAGAAGGATTCAGACTATGCTGAAATCATAGCGATCCCTTGCCAGCTTGAGGGATCTGTGGAGCATGCCTCTAACCCCCAAAACC
>NZ_JANSHV010000192.1:0-4460 GCF_047461775.1 Synechococcus sp. R6-5 | reverse complement strand
GTCAGCATGAGTGTGGGAGTATGTCACGTACCTTTAAGGCTGAGCGCAGAGGGATCCCATGGCGATCATCGTCCTGAAAGCCTGGTATTTGGATTCGGTGTTGTCTGCTTCTCAAGTCCAACAGAGGGCCCCCGACCTGCGCCTAAGCCGTACCGGCCTCTTGAAAACGGCGATGCGGGCCGACTTTCTCGACGATGTGGAGCAGGTGAAGGCTTCCGTATGGTGGCAGCGCTACCTGGAAGGAGAGCTGGTGGAGTTTTACATTGAAGGCAGCGGCGCCTACAGCATCTCCAACCTCGATTTGATCAGCCGTGAGATCTACTTTAATAAGCGGGCCACCCTGAACATGACCGAGCCGGTCATCTACTTCTGCGGCCAATCGGATTACCCCGACTCCAGCGCCACTCTGCACCGGGCATTGCAAGCCGTGGTAGAGACCCTCAATCGCAACCACGGGCCGGTTGTGCCCCTACAGCTGCAGGGATCCCTTCCCGCTGAGGCTGAGACCCCGCTCATCGATGCGGCCTTGATTCGCAAGCTCAAGCACGCGCTGCTGGTGGTGGCCGATGTAACCCCTGTGCAGGTGAATGGCCGGGGGCGTCCCCTACCCAGCCCCCAGGTCTGTCTGGAGTTGGGCTATGCCCTGCAATCGAAGCGCCCTGAACAATTGCTGCTGGTACAACTCCCCCGCGACGGCATCGAGGGATCCTTTCCCTTTGAGGTAGAGGGCAGCAGTTTTTTGAAAATCGCCGATCCCCAGCATCTGTCCGATCAATTGGGAGCCGAGATCGCCCGGCAGTTGCAGCGCAACCGGGTTATCTCCCTCTAGCCAGCAGCACCTATCCAACCTCCCCTCGCAGCCGTTAGACTCTTGGAGATGGTCACTCCTGGCCATGGGGGATCTGGCTCCCCGAAACCCAAACAGCCTCCATCGTCGCTACCTTTTCTCCCCTTGTGAACCATGACCCTGGCTAACGCAAATCCTTTGGTTTCGCCGGATCGCTCTGCGGCAGGTTGGCAGAGAGGTCTGAACAGCATAATGTTCCTGCTGCTGTTGGGGGTTCCCCTATCTTGGGTGGGGCACTTCCGGGGCTGGGATCCCAACCTGGTCTTCCTCTGTGCGGCTTTGGCGGTGGTGGCCTTGGCAAAGTTTATGGGTCAGGCCACGGAAGAGATTGCAGCCTTGACAGGGCCGACAGTCGGGGGGCTGATCAACGCCACCTTTGGCAATGCGGCGGAGTTAATCATCGGCTTGGTGGCACTGCGGGCGGGGCTGGTGGATGTGGTAAAAGCCTCCATCACCGGCGCGATCATCAGTAACCTGCTCCTGGTGACCGGCTTGGCCATGTTTTTGGGCGGGATCAAGTTTCGGGAGCAGAGCTTTCGACCCGAGGTGGCCCGCATGAATGCCTCGGTGATGAACCTGGCGGTGGTGGCCTTGATCTTGCCCAGTGTGGTCACCTATGCCGATGCCAACTTGGGGGAGATCTCCATCCAAGAGCTATCCACGGCGGTAGCCCTGGTGCTGATCGGGGTTTACGGTCTTACTTTGCTGTTTTCCCTCAAAACCCACAGCTACCTCTACACCCTTCACGAAGCGGAAGCCGCAGAAGATGAGGCGGCCAGTCGCCTGGCCCCCAATCCGGTTTTGCAGGCGGAGGGATCCATTCCCCAAGTGCTGACGGCTCCACCTGAGCGGGCCGGTTTGGGGTTTTGGGTGCTGATCCTCTTGGGGTTGACGGTGCTGGTGGCGCTGGAGTCGGAACTGTTGGTGAGCACTCTAGAGGATACGCTGGAACACTTTCACATGACGCCGCTGTTTATGGGGGTGATTTTGTTGCCGATCATCGGCAACGCGGCAGAGCATGCGACGGCGATCACGGTGGCCATGAAAGACAAGATGGATCTCTCCTTCTCGGTGGCGCTGGGCTCGACGATGCAAATTGCCCTGTTTGTGGCACCTCTGCTGGTGCTGGCCGGGGATGTGCTGCATCAGCCCATGAACTTCAACTTCGGCATGGTAGAGTTGGTGGCCATTGCCGTCTCGGTGCTGCTGATCAATTCCGTTAGCAGCGATGGGCGATCCAACTGGCTGGAAGGGCTACTGCTCTTGGCCACCTACGCCATCCTTGGGATTGCCTTCTTCTTTCTGGAGTGAGGTTGTTCAAGTGCTTCGCACCGCTGACGCGAACGGCTCATGCTGCACAAACTGCGATCGGTAGACAAGCCGAAGCCGGGGAAAACGGGATCCCTGTTTTGGCCTCTCCTTTTCAGTGCATCTCTTGCCCTATCCCCCATAAGCGGGCCCGCATGGGGGCAGGAAACTGCTGAAAACAACGGCACCGCCCCCAACCTGCCTTTGCTCAACCGTTTGGATGCCCTAGAAGAGCTGCGGCAAGCGCTTAGCCTCCCCACCTCTTCTATCCAGGCGAAGGCCGTGACGCTGGATGGGCGGCATTTGTTTGTGGTTACTGCTCCCCAGGGGGATCCCGGCAGCCTGCCGCCGGTGTTGCAGCGGGTACGCTCCATTGAACAAACCCTGCACCAGTTGGCCAGCGCCGGATTCGATCCAGAGGCGCTGCAGGTTGAAGTCACCCTAGACGGCCAGACCAACCAGCCTGTTATCCGGGTGAATGGGCGACATTTGCTGACCATCACCTCCCTCGATGCCCAATTCCAGGGCGCCCAACCCATGGACTGGGCTGAGCAAGTAGCCGGCATTGTCGAGGAAGCGCTGCGCACCTCGCAACGGGAGCGGCAGCCTCAATTTTTGCGCCGCCAAGCGGTGATTGCCCTCGGCATCCTGGCTGTGGTAGGGAGCCTGAGCCAGCTCTGCCAGCGAAAACGGCGACGGCTGCAGCAAAAACGCGATGCCCTGCAGACGGAATACCAGGCCATCCAAGCAGAGATTCAGGAGCGCCTAGCGGGGGAAGAGCAGCCGGGCGTGGATCCCGTCTTGGTCGAACAACAGGCCGGACGCAAACGGCAGGAATCCTATTTAGAGCTGCAAATTCGCCTGCTGCGCCTGGTGCAAATTGGCCTGTGGGTGGGCGGAGTTGGGGTGAGCTTGGGCCTTTTCCCACAAACGCGACCCCTGCAAACGTTTTTCCTGGTTTCGCTGCGCGGCCCTCTGTTGCGGTTGACAGGGGTGGGCCTGGCCACCTATGGCAGTGTTTGGCTGAGTGGACTGGTACTGGATAACCTCTTTGCTGCCCTGCGCCAAGAGCAAAATGCCCCCACCTATCGCCTCAGCAAACGCCTCAGCACCTTTGCCAGCGTCTCTAAAGGAGCTGCAGCCACTACCCTGGTTTTGCTTGGATCCCTGGCTGGCCTGGCCTCGGTGGGGGTCAATATTGGCCCCTTAGTGGCCAGCCTGGGCTTTATTGGGCTGGGGATTTCCTTGGCTGCTCAGGATCTGATTAAAGATGTGATCAATGGGCTGTTGATTTTAATTGAAGATCAATTTGCCGAAGGGGATGTGATCGTGGTGGACGGGCGGGGCGGCCTTGTGGAACACATGGATCTGCGGCTAACCCAGTTGCGCAACACCGAAGGCAGCTTGATCTCTATCCCCAACAGTGCCATCCGGGTGGTGGAGAACCTCTCCAACGGCTGGTCACGGGTGGATCTGGGGATCATGATTGCCTATGAAAACGATCTGGAACAGGCAATACGCATCACCGAGCAGGTGGCTCTGCAGATGTACCGGGAGCCAGCTTGGCGGGAAAAAATCCTCGAGCCCCCCGAAATGCACGGTGTCGATGATCTGGGGGAGCGGGGGATCACGCTGCGCATTTGGATCAAGGTGCAGCCTCTGCAGCAGTGGAGGGTGGCGCGGGAATACCGCCGTCGCCTCAAACACGCCTTCGACCAAGCAGGGATCCAGATTCCTTTCCCACAGCAGACCCTCTGGTTCCACAGCCCCTTGGAGATGCGCATCCAGGGTCTCAGCCCAGAGGAGACCCACCGCCTGCTGCACCTAATGGAATCGCGGCTCGAGGCTCGCCTGCGGGAAAGGGATCCCGTTGCAAACGACTTGACAAATTGACAAAATAGGCGGCTGCCGAAAGCTTCTACCCTTAGCCGCTCAGCCGGCTAGCAGTTTCAACAGGGCGGTCGCGCCAGCAGGCCGCAAGTCTAGTGACTACTCATCGCCGATGATTTCCGGCTCAGTCAGTTCATCCGACATTTCGATGACAGCGCGGCGGATTGGCTTCATCCAGCCATCTTCTATATCATCCGGATCCTCGTAGCGGCGGCGCTTGGCGCGGTTGGCCACCTGTACCGTGATGCGATAGCGATTTTTGGAAGCGTTGATCAGAGCCTCTACCCGACGCATCAGCTCGTCATTGTCAATAGCCAGTTGATTCTTGCGGGAAGCCATAATCGCAGTCTTAAATCTTGATATCTTGTTGCCACCGGGATCCCAAGGGGACTCCGTCCCGCTACCGCGAAAGGAC
>NZ_JANSHV010000191.1:0-3210 GCF_047461775.1 Synechococcus sp. R6-5 | reverse complement strand
ACAGATCGCGCACAAAACTTTACAATTTTCGCTCTCCTGCTCAGGCCAGGGATCCCATTGCGGGGAGAGTCTGTCTAGACTGGAAAGCAGCCCTGCGGGGATCCCTATGCGAATTGGCGTGCCCAAAGAGATCAAAGAGCAAGAGTTCCGTGTCGGGCTGACACCGGCGGCGGTGCGGGCCTTAACCGAACAGGGGCATCAGGTGTGGGTGGAAACCCAAGCAGGCCAGGGGGCGGGCTTCACGGATGAGGACTACCAAAAAGCGGGGGCCAAGCTGGCTGTCACTCCTGAGGAGATCTACCGGCAGCAGTTGGTGGTGAAGGTCAAGGAGCCCCTGCCTGCCGAGTATCCTCTGCTCCATCCCGACCTCATCCTGTTTACCTATTTGCACTTGGCCGCCAGCCGCGAGCTGACCCAGGCGCTGTTGCAATCGGGGGCCACCTGCCTCGCCTATGAAACGGTGGAATTGGCAGATGGATCCCTGCCCTTGTTGATGCCCATGAGCATGATTGCCGGGCGGCTCTCGGTGCAATTTGGCGCCCATTACCTGACCCGACAGCAGGGGGGGCGGGGCGTGTTGCTGGGTGGGATCCCAGGGGTGCCGCCGGGGCGGGTGGTGATCTTGGGCGGAGGCACGGTGGGCACCGAGGCGGCCAAAATGGCCGTAGGCTTGGGGGCGCGGGTGCAGATTTTGGACATCAACCTGCAGCGGCTGAACGAGCTGGAGCTGCTCTTTGGATCCCGTGTGGAGCTGCTCTACAGCACGGCCCAAAGCGTGGAAGAGTGTGTTCGCGAGGCCGACCTGGTGGTAGGGGCAGTGCTGGTGCCGGGAAGGCGGGCCCCGGTCTTGGTGGGAGAAGAGTTGGTGGCCCAGATGCGTCCTCGCTCCCTCATTGTGGATGTGGCGGTGGATCAGGGGGGGTGCATCGCCACCACACGGGTTACCACCCATGCCCAGCCGGTTTACGAAGCCTACGGGGTGCTACACTACGGCGTTCCCAACATGCCCGGAGCCGTTCCCTGGACTTCGACCCAAGCGCTGGTCAACGCCACTCTCCCCTACATCCTCAAGCTGGCCAATCTCGGCTTGCCCGCTGCTTTGGAACAAGACCCGGCCTTGGCCAAAGGGCTAAACGTCAGGGCAGGCAAGCTCATCCACCCGGCGGTGCGAGCCACCTTTCCAGACCTGGGCTAGCTCAGGCAGGGGTTGGCTCCCTGGGGAGAGATGCTACTGTCGCCAGGACAGGACATAGCGCTCCAGAGCCGCGAAAAAGGTGTAGAGCAAGACACCCATGAGGCCGAGGGCAGCCAAACCCGCAAAGGCCAAAGGCACATCAAAAGAAGAACTGGCCGACACGATCAGGTAGCCCAGCCCCTGGTTGGAAGCCACCGTCTCCGAGATCACCGAGCCGACAAAAGCAAAGGAGATGGCCACCTTCAACGAGGCAAACAGGTAGGGCATGCTGTGGGGTAGCCCCACCTTGGTGAAGATCTCCCAAGAGCTGGCCCCCAGCGAGCGCAGCACATCTCGCATCTCGGCTTCCACCGTCTCCAGCCCCACCGCCACATTGACTGCAATGGGGAAAAAGGCCAGCAAAAAGGCCGTGATCACCGCCGGGATCAGGCCCAAGCCAAACCAAATCGCCAGCAGCGGCACCAAAGCCACCTTCGGGATGGTGTTAAACCCCACCAGCAGCGGGTACAAACACAGATGGGCCAGGCGGGAGCTGCCGATGATCGATCCCAGCAATATCCCCCCCACCAAAGCCAGCGCAAAGGCCAGCAGCGTCGAAGTGAGGGTGGTTAGGGAGTGACGCAGAATCACCGGGCTCCACTGGTTCATGGCTGCGAGGATCTGGGTGGGCGCCGGCAGAATGAAGCGAGGAACGTTGAACAGCCCCACCCCCACCTGCCAGAGCACAAGGGTCAAAACGATGGTGACAGCGGGCAAGACCACAGAAGCCGTTTGGGTCTGCAAAAATCGGTCAAATGATTTTTTCATGGGATCCCTCGGCAGAAATGCGCGGTAACCTGTCCAGCAAACCTTTCCAGATTTTTTGGATCAAGGGCTCTTTGGCCTAATAGCTGCGCCGAATGTGCTGGCGCACTTCCGAGACCAAGCGGTGAAACTCGTCCGTCAGGCAGATCTCCAGCGGGCGTGGACGGGGCAGATCCACTTTGAGGGAAAAGATGATCTCGCTCGGTCGTGGCCCCATCACATAAATGGTATCGGAGAGGAAAACCGCCTCCCGCAAATCGTGAGTGATCAAAATGGCGGTGCAGCCGGTGCGCAGCCACAGCCGCTGCAACATTTCCCACATATCCTCGCGGGTAAAGGCATCCAAAGCGGCAAAAGGTTCGTCCAACAACAACAGCTCCGGCTGATGGATCAAAGCGCGGCACAGGGAAGCCCGCTGCCGCATTCCCCCAGAAAGCTGCCAAGGATAGGCTTTCTGAAAACCCTCCAAGCCCACGGTGGCCAGCAGCTCCAGCGCCGACTTCTCGTGCTGGGCCAGGTTTTGCTTGAAGGTGCGCTTGTAGGGCTCTACCACCTCCAACGGCAGCAACACGTTCTCCAGGGTTGTGCGCCAGGGCAGCAGCACCGGGTTTTGAAAGGCCATGCCCACACTCTTCAGGGGGCCGGCGATGGGCTGCAACTGAAAGTAGAGGGTGCCGCCATGGTCAGTGTTCAGGCCGGCCATCATCTTCAAAAGAGAAGTCTTGCCACAGCCGCTCGGCCCAACAATGGAGACAAACTCCGAGTGGGCAACAGAAAAGCTGACGTCGCGGATGATCGTGATTGGGGATCCCTTGGTGGGGTACTGCAGCGAGACGTGGCGCAACTCCAGAACGGGCTTGCCCGAAACAGCGGGGGAAGATAACCCACTTTGAACCACCCTCTGCGACTCCAACATTGACTCAACTCCAATGATTTTCATAGTGGCCCAAGTGAGGGCTGATCCCCCTGATCCAGACAGATGATGGCGGGAGCAATGAGGGTTGCAGGCCGGTTTATCTCGATTGGTATGGCCAACCCCATCCCCACTACATCAGAGAGAGGGGCAGCCAGCTGTGTTGCCAGATACTTTGTGGGCCGGTGAGGTCCCCCCATGTTCAGCTTCAGGAGATGTGGGATCCCCGAGGGCCCGGTCATCGAAGACAGTAAACTACCCGACACCCGTGCTATGCGCAGGGTGCGGGCTTTATCCC
>NZ_JANSHV010000190.1:0-5784 GCF_047461775.1 Synechococcus sp. R6-5 | reverse complement strand
GCTTAGCGGTCGGAGTCGGGTAGTTTACAGTAACTGCAATCACCATCCCTCGACATCTTCAGGCCAAACTCTCGCAGAGCGGGCAAGAAATTTTTGTTTTCGTGATGGGATCGGCTCAACTTCAGCAAGGCAAATCTCTGGATATCGTGCAAGTTTCTCCAGAAATCGAGGGCAAGCCGGATCCCCAGGTCTTGAGCTTTTTGTTGGACAGCCATCGGGATCTGGTTGGGATTTTGCCATTCAGGCTGGGGGTCAATGGGAATCTCTTGCGCCTCTTCGTGGCAGATGGAGCGAACCAAATGGCGCAGATGGTTGCGGAGTTCTTCTAGATCCTGTGGAGATTCAGAGGGCCAATCAACACACTTCCGCCGCTCTTCTAAGGAAAACTTGGCCCATTGATGGAGCTTGAGCTTGATCCCGCACAAATCCAGCTTTAGGCGCAAGGTCATGGGGATGCATCGCAGAGAGTCGGCAAAATCTTGCTCAAACTGAAACAGAGTCATGGGAACCTCGATTAGGAACCAAATCTAGAGTTGAGGGGATTGCTTGAGCGGTGGATCGGCTTTCTCAAGAGCAACGGCGCAGGCTTTTAATTCCGGCTGGCCGGAATCGGGACAACTGATGTCATGGGTAAGGGCATTACACTCGGCTTGTTCTGCCCAGAGGGATCCCCAGTGCATGGGTACAAATAGCGTACCGGGAGCAATGTTGGCAGTTATCTTGGCCGGGAAATAGGCCCGCCCGCGGGCAGAACGCACCTGAACCCAATCCCCATCTTGGAGGCCCAGCTTTTCCGCATCGCGAGGATGGATTTCAATAAAGGGTTGGGGGTGCATTTGCTTGATTTTTTCAATCCTGCCGGTGCGGGTTTGGGTGTGCCAATGGCCGTAAAGCCTGCCCGTGGTTAATACGTAGGGAAACTGGGGATCCGGCGGCTCTGCTAGGCCACGGGAATGGTGGGGGATAAAGCGGGCGCGGCCATCGGGGGTCGGGAAACGCCAATCTGTGTAGAGGCGAGTGGACTTAGGGGCCGAGGTTCTTTCTTTGGGATAAGGCCATTGCTGAGGGCCTTGTTCTGCCAAAAGGGCATGGCTGAGGCCGGAGTGATCGCAGAGGCGATTTGCGGTAAGGGCGGCAAATTCTGCATAAACCTCTGCCGCGGTTTGGAAGGAAAATTGTGCTGCAAAGCCCAACCTGCGCCCCACTTCAGCAAAGATCTCCCAATCGGGTCGGGCTTCGCCAGGGGGGTCTCGAAAGGCTTGACAAAGGGTAACCCTGCGCTCGGAGTTGGTCATCACCCCGGTTTTCTCGCTCCACTGGCAGGCGGGCAAAAGCAAATGGGCATATTCTGCCGTTTCTGTAGGGTAATAAGCCTCTTGGTAAACGGTAAAGGGAGACTTTTTCAGGGCTTTTTTGACCCGTTCCAGATCCGGAAAGCTCACCAAAGGATTGGTGGCCACAATCCAAAAGAACTGCAGGGATCCCGTCTCCAGAGCGGCAATCATCTCGGTGGCCCTCAGTCCTGGGTGGGGGGAGATGGAGCCGCCGGGCAAACCCCAAGCCTGCTCCACCTCTGCCCGATGCTGGGGATGGCTCACCAGCCGATATCCCGGCAGCAGATGAGATAACCCCCCCGCCTCTCGACCACCCATGGCATTGGGCTGGCCGGTCAAGGAAAAGGGGCCCGTCCCCGGTCGGCCAATTTGCCCGGTCAGGAGATGCAGGTTGATTAAGCTGGTGATCTTGGCGGTGCCCTCGCTGGACTGGTTTAGGCCCATCGACCAAAGGGATAGAACTCTCTGGGATCCCTGCCAAAGCTTGGCTGCTTCGATCAAATCCTCGGTGGCAATTCCGCAGCGCTGGGCCACAATCTGCGGTTCATAATCGGCCAGCAAAGCTGCATATTCAGCAAAACCTTGGGTGCAGCCCTCGATAAAATCGGTAGCCATTGATCCCCACTTCAACAGCAAATGGGCAATCCCATTGAAAAGATCGATATCCGTACCGGGGCGAATTTTTAAGTGGAGATCGGCAGCTTCTGCTGTCTGAGTGCGCCGGGGATCCACGACCACCATTTTGAGGGGGGATCCGGGCTTGTGCCGCTTCTTCAAGCGATTAAAAAGAATGGGGTGGCACTCGGCGGTGTTGGTGCCCACCAGAAAAGCCAGATTGCAGAGATCGAGATCCTCGTAGCAGCAGGGGGGGCCATCGGATCCCAGGGATTGGGTGTAGGCCGAGACGGCTGAGGACATGCACAGGCGCGAGTTGGTGTCAAAATTATTGGTGCCCAGGCAGCCCTTAATGAGCTTTTGAGCAACGTAATAGTCTTCAGTGAGCAACTGCCCCGATCCATACATAGCCATGGAGTGAGGGTTGTCTTTGAGGCAGCGCAGCCGAGAAACCATCTCCTCAAAAGCCTGATCCCAAGAAATGCGGCGAAAGGGCTGATCCAAGCTCTCCCGAAACAGGGGATAGAGCAGCCGATCCCGACCAACTGCCTCCAGGATCGTGGCCCCCTTTACACAGACCATCCCCAAGCTGGAAGGATGATCCCGGTCGCCTCTCATTTTCCAGTCACCTGAGGCTGTCGAAACCGCCTCCAATCCACATCCCACACCGCAATAGGGACATAGGGTTTTGATGACAGCTTTTTCCGACTCCATCGCGGTCACCATGAGTTGGGATCCCTATTAAACGCCCAATTCTCTCGCATTTTGGATCCCTTAGCTGAGAAGAGCGGCAACTTGGATCTCCAAGCCAGGTAATACAACCTAGCTCTTGTCAGTGTCCTGTTCAGCTAGCCAAAGATGGCCATCTTGAGTTTGGATAAAAACGTATTTGCTTCTGGGAAAAATCAGCCAGACTTCCAGCGCACCGGAGCTGAGATACTCTTGGGCTTTTAGGAAAATATCTTCTCCACAGTCGGTTGGAGAGAAGATCTCCTCAACCAGAGGATAGCTCTGCAGCAGCGTGGCAATATCCTCTCCAAATTGCTGGATTAAATCTGGAGATGAGTAGGCAGCATCAGGTCTTCTGACTCCGCCTTTCGTTTGGCCGGGAGCCTTCACCAAAACCATACCCCCCAATGGCTGACATTCAACATAACTGAGCCAACGGAAGAGAAGTCGGGTTTGGATCTTGGCATGCACTAAGGTTTGCCCCACTTTCTCTATAATGTAGCCATCTACCCATTTGGTTTGGGCAACTGGATTGGCCAGATAGTCGGCAAGGGTTTTGGGCAAGCTAGAGACCCGCTCCTCCATTGGGAGATCGGTTGGAACTACCTGAACCGGAGCAGTGGCCATCAACTTCCCTCTCCAAGTATTTTGAACCCTAGCTCAATCCCCTCCATGGGCAAAGCGGCGATAGAGGAAGTCAAGCGCGCGGTTGCGCGCTTCGTAGAACTCGGGCATTTCCATAATGCGGGAGCGGATGCGCGGTCGCTCAAAGGGAATGGTCAAGATCTCACCAATATGGGCAGCGGGGCCGTTGGTCATCATCACCACACGGTCTGACAAGTAAAGAGCTTCGTCGATGTCATGGGTAATCATCAAAACCGTGCAGCGGTGATCCCGCCAAATGGCCAGCAGCTCATCTTGCAGCTCTTCTTTGGTAATGGCATCCAAGGCCCCAAAAGGCTCATCCAACAGCAAAACTTGCGGACGAACGGCAAGAGCACGGGCAATGGCAACCCTTTGCTTCATGCCTCCAGAAAGCTGCTTGGGCCGCTTGTGGGCTGCCTCTGCTAAACCTACCAATTCTAGGTGTTCTTCAACGATTTCCCTTTTCTCCCGCCGGGATTTGTTTGGGTAAACCTGATCCACCACCAGATAAACATTTTCAAAAGCCGTCAGCCAGGGCAAAAGGGAATAATGTTGAAACACCATCATCCGATCTGGCCCTGGGGAGGTGATGGGCTGGCCCTTGAGGGCGATGGATCCCGAAGTGGGAGTCGAAAAACCCGCCACCATGTTGATCAAGGTGGATTTGCCACAACCCGAGTGGCCGATAATGCAAACAAACTCACCGGCGGCCACTTCCAGATTGATATTTTCCAGCGCAACGAAGGGCCCTGCTGAGGTGAAGTAGGTCTTGCCCACATTCTGAAGACAAAGAAGGGGCAGTCCTGCAACCGGAGAAGCAGAAGATAGCGGTGAGGAGAACGTGCGGGAGCTGGTCATCATGGTGTTTTCCAATCGAGAGTTTAAGGTAACAAAAGCTAAACTTCGCTGAGCCGGTACTCCTGCAGCTTCAGATCCTGCCGGATGGCCACCGACTCCAGGTAAGCAACGGGATCCTCTCCGTCAAAGCGGGATCCATCGCCAAAGAGTAAAGCTCCGCGGTCGTGGGCCCGATCCGGCAGGCCCAGTTCTCTGGCGGCTAGGGCGTAGGTTTTGCTGTCCAGAACTTGGTCGAGAACCGAAACCCAATTGCGGGGAAAAGCGCAGAGTCCCCAGCGAGCCATTTGCGTCAAGATCCAGAGGTGTTCCAACCTTTCGGGACAGGTGTTGCGCCCGTTGGCAAACTGGTGAAAACCGGTGAGGGCTTGGGATTCATCGGCCATTCCCCGCTGCAGGATGCCCCTCCACCCCGGCTGCAGATCCTCCAGGGCCACGCCCACATACTGGGGCTGAGCCAGCCACTCCAAGATCTCAGAACGGTGCTGCGGCTGATCGCAGTAGTGACAAGCCTCCAGTAGTGCCTTGACCAGAGCTACATGGGTACGGGGGTAGTTTTGCGCCCAATCCTGGCGCACCGTCAGCACCTTTTCGATGTGGCTGGGTAAGATTTCAGGGGTGGTGGTGACGATAAATCCCAACTGTTCCCGCACGGCGCGGGAGTTCCAGGGCTCGCCCACGCAGTAGCCATCGATGTTGCCGGCCTTGAGATGGGCCACCATCTGCGGCGGCGGGATCACGGTTAACGTGACATCCCGATCCGGATCCACCCCCCCACCGGCCAGCCAGTGCCGCAACAGGAAGTTTTGCATGGAAGCCGGATGAACCACTCCCAGGGTGTGGACTGTGTCGGGGGTGTGGTTGAGGTATTGGCGAAAATCCGCCAGGCTTTGAACGCCTCGCTCCAAAAGTCTGCGCCCAAAGGTAATGGCGTTGCCGCCGCGGGAGAGGGTTAGCGCGGTAATCAAAGGCACCGGAACTCCCCCTACTCCCAAGGTGGAAGCCAACGGGATCCCGGCCACCACCATAGCCGCGTCCAGCCGACCGGAGCGGATCCCTTCCCAGATGGTCTTCCAGCCTGGCTCCCGCACCAGGGTGACCTGCTCCAGGCCATGCTTTTGAAACAGGCCTTTTTCCTGCGCCACCACCAGCGGGGCGCAGTCGTTGAGGGGCACAAAGCCAACCTCCAAATTGACCTTCTCCAGGCCGTGTTTGGCAATGGCCACGCGAACAGGCGTTTTTTGGCGAGCCCGCTTTTGCTGGTTGAGAAAGTAGATCATCTCTCCCCGCAGGCTGTAGTAATCGGGGTGACGCACCACTTCCAAACGATGGCGGGGCCGAGGAAAAGGGATCCGCAAAATCTGGCCAATGCGGGCCTCCGGGCCATTGGTCATCATTACCACCCGATCCGAAAGCAGCAGCGCCTCATCCACATCGTGGGTAACCATGACACAGGTGAGCTGCTCCGCCTGGGCAATCTCCATCAGTTGCTCCTGCAGGTTGCCGCGCGTCAAGGCGTCCAGAGCGCCAAAGGGCTCATCCAACAGCAGCACCCGCGGACGGATGGCCAAAGCCCGGGCAATGGCTACTCGCTGTTTCATCCCTC
>NZ_JANSHV010000189.1:0-8982 GCF_047461775.1 Synechococcus sp. R6-5 | reverse complement strand
CAGGAGAGTTCAGCGTGAATGTATCAGTGTCCTAATCTAGCTTGAAATGACCGTGTTTTAGGTGGGGCTACTGTGTTTGAGTCGATCCAGCTCAAACAAAGCGGTGGGTAAACTCCTGCACCAAGTCCACACGTCCTTTGCGCAAAACCGCTCCTACGAGAGCAAGACCATGGCGGCCCAGCACTGTGGCCTCAGAAAGAGGGTAGGGCATGTATGTTAGCTTGCGTCCCTGGCCCAGAGACAATAGCCCCACCATTTTCTGGCGCCGGCCTCGAGGCCGCAAGATCCTGCTAGGAAAGCGTATCCAAGTTAAGTAGAGGGGGCTTCCAAATCGTTGCTGCCAGCTGCAGAGCTGGAATTGCCTTCCAGGGCTGCTTGGGCGTTGCGGCGCAGGCGGTGGGCCTTGAGCCGGCGCAGGGCAGAGGCCGGAAACTTGTGGTCGAATTCCCGATCATCGATCCGGGCCAGCTCCTGGAGATCAGGGGCAACATTCCAAGAGTAGGGCTGAAAATCCGGGATCCGGCTGGGTTGGGCAAAGCGTTGGTTCCAAGGGCAGACCTCCTGGCAGATGTCACAGCCGGCCACCCAGTTGTGCAGGTTCTGGGCAATCTTGGCAGGGATCCGCTCGGCGTGGCTTTCTAGAGTGTGGTAGGCAACGCAGCGGCGGGAATCGACCACCCCCGGACTGACGATGGCCTGCGTGGGGCAAGCCTCTAGGCAGCGGGTGCAGGTGCCGCAGTGAGCGGTGTGGGGCTGGTCAGGGAGCAACGGCAGGGTGGTCAGGATCACTCCCAGAAACACCCAGGAGCCGTACTCGCGGGTGAGCAACAGGCTGTTTTTGCCGATCCAACCCAAGCCCGCCTGCATGGCCCAGGGCTTTTCCGCAACCGGGCCGGTATCCACGTAGAATCGACCCGTATGATTTGGGAACTGGGCTTGCATCCAGAGGTGGAGTTGTTTGAGCCGCCGTCCCAACACGCGGTGATAATCTCGACCCCAAGCGTAGCGGGAGATCTTGCCTTTGCCCGGATCCTGGCTGTGGCGGATGGGGGTGTAGTAATTCAAAGCCACACAGACCAACGACTGCACCCCCGGCAGCACCTGCTTTGGATCCATTCGCCTAGGATCCGCCATCCAGGCCATGTCGGCGGCCATGCCCGCAGCCAGCCAAGCTTGCAGGCCCCGCAAGTCGGGGGGATCCTCTATGCTGGCAATGCCAACTTTGTCAAAGCCCAGCGCCAGCGCCTGTCGTTTCACCTGCTCTGTGATGCTGGCCCGGTCTGCTTCTTCTGGCCACACAGGGACATCCAACGCTACTTTGGCAAGCCCATCACCCGACGATAACGAGCTTCCAGATGCTCTGCCTGCTGGGATCGGCGGAAGGGATCCCAGGTGCTGTGGGCAAACAGATCCTGCCGCAGCTTGGCCACATCCACCGTCGTCACGGCTCCGCCGGACACTACCTGTTTTCCTCGCACCCAAACGCTATGCACTGCCTGGGTGGGCCGACCCAACACCAGCAGCCCAATGGGATCGGTACGGGGCAACAGCGACAGTTGGGTGAGATCGTACAGCACCAGATCCGCTTGCTTGCCCACTTCCAGGGATCCCATCTGATCCCCCAGGCCCAAGCCGATTGCCCCACCTCGGGCTGCCATCTCGATGCTCTCGCGGGGAGAAATCCAGTGGCGGTAGTCGGGATCCGTGATGTTGTGCAGGATGGTGCCGATTTTGATGGCCTCTAGCAAATCCTGCGAATCGTTGCTGGCGGATCCATCGCAGCCAAAGGCCACGTTCACCCCTGCCCGGCGGTATTTCAAGATGGGGGCAATGCCGCTGCCCAGGCGCAGGTTGCTCAAGGGGTTGTGAACAACCGTAGAGCCGGTACGGGCCAGGATTTCAATATCGGCATCGCTGAGCCAGACGCAGTGGGCCAAGGAAGTTTTCCGGTCTAGGTAGCCCAAGCGCTCCAGATGCTCCACAGCACTACAGCCGTACTTTTCCTGGGCCAACATCTGCTGGGCGCGGGTTTCCAACAGGTGGGCGTGGCGGGGTAGGTCATACTTCTGGCTCAACTCCGCACAGCCCTTGAACAGCTCGTCTGAGCACAGTTGGATCCCTGTGGGAGCCACCATGAGGGTAATGCCCTCTTCTGGCCGGTGAAAGCGCTGCACCGCCTCTTCCACAATGGCCAGCACCTCTGCTGTGGAGAGGGGATAGGTTTCCGGCTCCCGATCCCAAGAGGAGCTGCTGGGCAACCCCCGAGAGAGAGCCTGATCCTGGATCAAGGGGCCCACGAAGGCGCGGATCCCGACTTCTCGGTAGGCCCGCACTGCTGCCTCAATGGTGGCCAACTCTTGGCCTGGGATCAGCACCAGATGATCCACCACTGTTGTGCCGCCCGTCAGCAGGGTTTCCACCGCCGTCCCCAGCGCGCTGAGATAGATTTTTTCCGGATCCGGCGGCGCATACTCGTGCAGTTGTGCCAGCCACAGCTCCAGCGGATAGGGCGGTATGATCCCTCGTTGCCACATTTCGGAAGAATGGGTGTGGGCATTGACAAAGCCCGGCAGCAAGAGTTGGTTACTGGCATCCAGTTCCAGGCTGTCTGCGCCCGTTGCGGGTAACCCTCTGCCTATGGCAGCAATCCGTTCCCCCTCGATTCGCACATCTGCGGTTTCGTAGCCGGTGGCGGTGGGAATTAACGCATTGCGCAAGATAAAACTCATGCCCGGGATCCAAAAAGGCCGTCTGCTACCTTAGCGTGCTGGAGTTAACCCTGCCAAGGCGGGAGGATCAGAACATTTGCATGCATAACCTAGCCTTTCCCCCAAGGGATACCCAAGCGTAGTGGTTATAGAACTGCCGACATAGAGGTGCCCACACTCTCCATAACGCAGTTTCAACGCCTCTGCACCGCCGACATGGCCCTACAGCTCAGCCTTGACCGGCTATTTCTTTTTCTTGGCGGAGCCTTTTTTGGCCGGCTTGCTCTCGGCAGCAGGGGCCGGTTCTGGGGCAGGTTCTTCAGGAGGAGCGGGTGGAGTCTCTTCCACTTTGGGGGCCTCTGCCGGCTTGAGACCGGCTTGAGCGGCAACCTCAGCAGCAAAATCCACTTCTTCTTTCTCGATCCCCTCTCCCAGGACAAAGCGCACAAACCGCCGCACTCGAATGTTTTCCCCCAGTTTGGCAATGTGCTGCTTCACCAATTCCTCTACGGTGATCGAGGAATCTTTAATGAAGGGTTGATCCAACAGAGACAATTCTTTCAGTCGCTTTTCGATGCGACCTTGCACGATCTTCTCGCGTATGTTCTCCGGCTTATTGGCCAGATCTTCTTTGCCCATTTCAATGGCTTTTTCCCGCTCCACCACTTCGGCAGGGATCTGGTCAACGCTGACGTATTCTACGTTTTGGCAGGCGGCAATCTGCTTGGCGATGTCTTGCACCAGTTTCTTAAAATCTTCGCTGCGGGCCACGAAGTCCGTCTCGCAGTTCACTTCCACCAACACCCCAATTCGATTGCCGAAGTGGATGTAGCTGTCAACTGCCCCCTCTGCCGCGACGCGACTGGCCTTTTTGGCTGCCCCTGCCAACCCTTTCTGTCGCAGCCAGGTGATGGCTTTCTCCATATCGCCACCGGAATCTTCCAGGGCTTTTTTGCAGTCCATCATGCCTGCGCCCGTCTTTTCGCGCAGCTCTTTGACCAGTTTGGCATCAATGCTCATGAGGGCTCCTCGAATGAAAGAACGGGAAGAATGTGGCGGGATATGAGTGAGAATGAGCGGGCTTCGGTAGAATTGTAAACCTAGATTTCAAGAATACACGCCTCTGGATAGGGAACAGGCAGGGAAGTGCCCGGATTGCACGGGATCCCTGCCCTCGGTCTAGCCTTCCTCGGCTTCTCCTTCTTCTTCGTCCTCCATATCCTCCAGCATGTCGTCGTCCAGATCCATCGCCCCTTCGTAGTCGTACTCATCCTCCTCAACGGTGTCGAGCTGCCCATGCCGCCCTTCGTAGATGGCATCCGCCAACTTGCCTACAATCAGCTTAATCGCTCGGATGGCATCGTCGTTAGAGGGAATGAAGATATCGCTGAGATCGGGGTCGCAGTTGGTGTCCAGCAGTGAGATGATCGGGATGTTCAGCTTGATACATTCCTGAACGGCGTTGGCCTCCCGCCGCTGATCGACGATGATCACCGCATCGGGGAGCTTGCGCATCGTTTTAATGCCGCCTAAGTACTTTTCCAACCTGGCCAACTCTCGCCGCAGACGGCTGGCCTCTTGTTTGGGCAGGCGATCCAGAAGACCACTGCTCTCCATCTCCTCAATTTCTTTGAGGCGGTCGATGCGGGTTTTGATGGTGGCCCAGTTGGTGAGCATGCCCCCCAACCAGCGCTGGTTGACATAGTAGCTGCCACAGCGACGAGCCTCTTGAGCGATGATCCCGGCAGCTTGCCGTTTGGTGCCCACAAACAGGAAGCGCCAACCCCTGTCAGCAGCATCCCGCACATACTCGTAGGCTTCGTTCAGATAGCGGGCCGTCTGCACCAAATCGATAATGTGGATGCCGTTCCGCTCGGTAAAGATGTAGGGCCGCATTTTCGGGTTCCAGCGGCTGGCCTTGTGGCCGAAGTGAACCCCTGCCTCCAACAGTTGAGGCAAACTGACTACGCTCATGAGTTTTTCCTCTCCTACGGGTTAGCCTCCGCCCGAACGGATCCCAGTTACGGCCTTCCCGCCGGTTACCTGCACAGAGCGCTCTACCCCCATTGGCAAGGAACTCAGGAGCTGTTGCAGCAAACCGCGAAAGGGCTGTAAGGACACCCGGTGGTTCAGGCGTGCGATTTCTTAACGGCTTAACTAAGCTAGCATGTTTTCCACGGGATCCCGCAGCTTGGGGTTAACTCTGGCCGCGATCCGATGCTAGACTAGCTAGGCACTTCATGGGCTTCTACCCGTAAGTGCGTCGGGGCGTAGCGCAGCTTGGTAGCGCACCACTTTGGGGTAGTGGGGGTCGTGGGTTCAAATCCCGCCGCTCCGATACTGAGTAATCAGGGGAGGGCTTGGGCCGGACAAAGCCCACTATGCCGGAAACTTTGAGGTACTTTGGCTCCGCTGTCAATCCCTTGCCATTGGCTCCGTTGATCGGCAGCCTTAAGAATCAGGTCACAAGCTTGGCCGGACAATATGGGATCCCGGTTTTACGGTGCTGGATCCCGATGCGGAGCCGACCTTGAACAACATGGGGTTTCGACGGATCTGGAGCGCTTAATCACGGCCCAGGATCCAGGCAATAAGGGGGGGATCCCTATGCTCAAGATAGTACCGAACGGCTGAGGTCAGGTCTAGCTCCAAGTCGCGGTTTTGGATGTCGGTGATCATTCTGTACATCAGCTCCAGGTGAATGCGATCCTCTTTGGTGAGCAGCTCATACTTGCCATTAGGGCTGTTGTTGAGGGCAGCCAAGGCCGCTTGGGTGGCAGTAGCTGTTGGAGAAGGAGGCTTGAGGCGGGCGTCCCGCAGCAAGAGAAACTGAAGCCCAGGGTGAGCAATCACCAATTGGTTGAAGTTATTGACCTGCCAATACATGCTGCCAGCAGCCACTTGGATAAAGGCAATCACCCGCTTTTGGCTGGGGAAATAGAGGTGATCTGGAAGCTTGCGTTTGCCCAGCTTCAGGGCACTCATGGGGACAGGATGGATCCCTTGCAGGGCATTGACGATGGTGCGCAATTTGCCGATATCAGCTGTGCTGTCCATAATCGCCTCTTGGGGATAGCTGGCACGAAGCTGGGCCTCGGTATCACGGAGGTAGGGTTCCAAGACTTCGGCAAGATCCTCAGAGAGGCTGGGTGGCTGGAGAGGCGGAGCTACAGCAACAAGACTCTGGGCAGGAAGAAGGGGGATGAGCAGTTGTTTGAGGGTTTGCAGCTCAGTTTCGAGCCGCTGGACACGGGCGGCTAGATTGCTGGCAGTGGGTACAACTTGCACCTGGGGAGGGAGAGGGATCCCGTTGATGTAGTGGCGATAGTAGGCTGAGGCCCGGTTGAGAATGGCCCGGATGGAGGGTTGGCCAAGAATATCGCTTAGGTCATCGGCGGTAAAGAGAGCTTGGAGGTGGATCCCTGAAGGCAGGCGGCTCTGGAGAAGGGCTTGAAGCTGGGGAAGAGAGGGGAGATCTAGGGAGAGGACGGTTTGGGAGAGGCGATCGACGGTAGCCCGGTCAAATTGGGTTTGGAAATGTTGCCAACGATCAGGAAACAAATTAAGGACAAACAGACTGTTGGGAATACGGGTAAAAAGCTCTTTTAGAGCATCGCCAAAGTTGAGAAGGATATCTCGATTTTCCTCTCGGCCCAGAGCCTCCAATTGGTCGAAGACAATGATCAGGGGCTGGTCGAGCAGCGAGAGCCTACCGATGACTTTCATTCCTTCTAGGGCAAAGGTGTTGCGATCCAGATCTGCACTCCAAGGGGGCAACCCAATCAAGTTGGTTTCTTCAGGATCCAGGTCGGTACCGCTGAGCCAGCGGATGATCTGGTGACGGCGGTTGGGATCCCTGTAGCTGCAGTATTTGATGATGCCCTTGAGAATGTTTTCGGTGGAACCGGTAAGGAAGTTTTGCTCTGCCCACCAGCGCAGAACCAGTTTTTCAATGGCTTGCCATTGTTGACGACGACGCTCGGTGCCTTCTGCTCCCAGGCGATGAAAGAGGTTGAGGGGATCCGCCGTGAGAAGGGAGAGAAGCTCTTCAGTTTTTGAGGTTTGGGGGAAGGTTTTCAAGATTTCCACAAAGCTCTTGGCAATCAAGTAGTCGAGCTGGGTGTGGTGATGGGCATCTACCCGTTCGCGCAGGGATTCCAGGGTGTGGCTGTAGATGTGGTGGTAGATGTTGTCGGGATGGGTGGGCTGAGGGATAAACAGGAGACGGTTGTGGCGCAGGAGGTTTTGGGCCACCCGCATGATCAGGTGGGTCTTGCCGGATCCAGGTTCTCCCAGTAAGACAACCCCTCGGCTCTGGTGGTTGGGATCCCGTTGGATGTCCTGTAGGGTGGCAGTGAGCTGCTGGTACTGAGGCTGATAGATGGTGGTCTCGTCGGGATAATGCTGAAAGGGATTGTCAACTCTGCTGTTGGCGAAAGGATTGGGAACATTCTGGGCTTTGAGCTGAGCGTGGGTGAGGTGGCGATAGAGGTGGTAGGTAAAGAGGGCATCGTAGCTGGCGTCGTGGGCCAGTTTGGAGTTGAAGTAACCGCTCTCCAGTTGGATCCCGAGATGTTTGCTGAGATACTCTAGGCTGTAACCGGCAAGGTTGGGAAAACATTGCTTGGCGGCTGACCAAGTACAGAAGATGGGGTTAGGAAGCCAATCTTGGTTAACTTGGTCAAAGGCTTGTTTAAGGATTTTTAGGTCGTGATCTGCATGGTGGAAAACAAGAGTCTTGCCTTGTGCCAAGCGCCGCAGGTCAGCAACGATTTGGGCCAAAGGTTTGGGCTGGGGGTGGTGGGGCGAGTATTCTTGGGTGTAGGCATGGTAAATAAGCTTGCCGCTGCTGTCGATAAGGGCGATCTCTTCCAGGTTGGCGTTGCCCTCGGTGTCGATAACCAAGTAGCTCATGGAGGGGCGGGATCCCGTGATGCTAATGTGCTCAATATCTCAGTGTAATTCTGGGTAGGCGGGTTCACCCGACACCAAGGGAACTAGAGATGAGTGAGCAGTGGTATTTTGCATACGGAAGTAACCTAGATGCCCAGCAGATGGGACACCGTGCTGTTGATTTCAAGGAAGCTAGGCGTGCTCGTTTGCAGGGATACCGCCTGACGTTCAACAAGCGCGGCAACGATGGAACCGGCAAGGCCAACATTGTCCGGGATCCCTCTGGGGTTGTGTGGGGAGTTGCCTATCTGTGCAGCTCGGACAGGCTGGAGAGGATGGATCGGTATGAAGGAATCCCGGGAGGTCATTACCGTCGCCAGCAGGTTCAGGTTCGAAGCGATGAGGGTGAAGTGATCGAAGCAATGACTTACGTGGCGGGAGATTCATTCATTGATGATTCATTGATCCCAAGCGAGGGATATATTCAAGGAATCTTGAAGGGGGCACGAGAGCATGGGCTTCCCCCCGACTACATTCATCAAATTGAAGCGATGGGGTTGGGTGGCTGAGAGCACTCTGTCCAAGGGGATTGAGGCTGCTGGCAAACAGGTTCCTGCCCCTGACCTTAAGATGGAGCCTCGAACCAGGTGGGTTGATCCCGAACGGTTTTGGCAGCGTCCAGATCCAAGAGAGTGCGGCCTATCCGATAAAAGTGACGGCACATCCGTTGGCAATCCGAAAGGTCGGCGACTGTTATCTCAATCACCTACAACCATGCCAAACAGGCCACAGTAAAAGGCTGGCCATCGCAATGGTACTCCTCTTGCGTCTACAGATGCGGTGGGGCTAGTGTTGCCAGACTCTCATCTAACTCAGTAACTGTTCTTGCAACACGGAGTTTCTCAATAAAACGATGTAGTCTTGAATCTCTTGCGGAAGCATTTTAATGTCGCTATCCATTTGTCGATGAACAGAGAGAACCTCAACTCCAACCAGTTGATTTTCCTTGTCGAAATCCAAAACAACCCCAGGGGCAATCTCCTCTGAGCTTTGGACTTGAGCTGTTGTCAAACGAATATATCCAGCATCCACATCAGGATCAAACTCGATGAAAGGTCTCATGGCAGCTTTTTCCCCATTGTTCGATCAAAAAAGATAGTCACCACTGTCCAAGGACCCGTTGATTCATCGTAAACAATCTTCAGGAGGCGATTGCCGTACTCCGGAATTCGACCATAGGCTTGCTTGAGATGAGGATCTTTGGGATCCACTTGTACGTAGTCAGGGCAGCTCAGAACTCTCTCGATCCACTGGCTTGCGATCTCTTGTCGCTGCTGCAGCCGTCTCAACGCATGCTCAGCTAGAAATCGCAGGAGCCCCG
>NZ_JANSHV010000188.1:0-4713 GCF_047461775.1 Synechococcus sp. R6-5 | reverse complement strand
AGGACTCCGTCCCGCTAACGCGAACAGCCTCATGCCCTGTGTAGCTCAGTTGGTAGGAGCAATTCTGCTGGCTGAGAAAGAATCCCCGTCCTTTAGGGCGGGGGGTATGTCAACCAAAAAGGCCCCCATGTATGAATCAGGGGGGCTTTCGTAAGTCCTGGCTTTGCACTTGCCTAGCGAAGTGGGGAATCCAGCAGAATGACCAGGCGTTCTTCCAAAAACTTCAGGTTGGCCAACACTTGACTAAACGCTTCTTCCTGCGTCCAGTCCATAATCTCCATGGTCTTGTGGACTAGAGATTGCACCGGCACCGGCAAGGGGCCGAAGACATCCACCAGCCAGCGCACCGAGAAAGGATCGATGGTAATGTTCCCCTCAGCTCCCGGCCAGCCGTTGATGTTGACAGGCCCGTTGTCCCGAATGGCGTTGAGAAAAGCCTGCTTGGCATCCAACTTCACCAGAAGGGGGTGGGCTTGCACCGTGCCGTTCCACCATTCGTCGTTTGTAAACGGCTCAGCCTTGGGAATGCCGGGGTGCCCGCACCAAAAGTCGATCAAGCGGGTCATGTTGGGGAAAATCAGCTCGATGAAGTGAAGCTTTTGCTCCTCGCTTAACTTATTGAGTTGCCGCATCGAGTAGGGCACCGGCTTGGTCAAGACCCTCTCCAACTTCCACTGCTGCCAATTCACCATGCTAATAAACTCGAGGCCGGCCTGCCTCAACATCTCAAACACCTGCGGCACCGTAAAGCCCTTGTCGCTGCGCAGCAGGAAGTTGGCCAGGATCCCCGCTGTGGTTTTGATGGCATCGCCGTTCCAGTGGCTCTTCACAAAGCTGGCGTCGGTGAGCGCTTCCATCACCTCTCGTAGCAGGGGCACCGCTTTGGCTGCCGGCTCGTCCATCACCCCCAGCAGCTCCATCGCATCCTGCATGTTGAAGATAAACTGCCGCTGATAAAGGCTATGAACATTGGTGCGGATGATCCCATCGGGCTTGAGCACCTGCCGCATGCCTTTCAAACCGGCAACCGGGTCGTCCAGTAGGTAGAGAACGTCGTTGCAGGCAATAAAATCAAACTCCTCCCCCAGCGCCGTCATGTCGGTAATGTCCATAACATGAAAGCGGGCGTTTTCAATCTTATGGAACTTAAAGCGCTGCTCTGCCATCTTGATGGACTCCGGCGAAATATCCACACCCACATAGCGAGCGCCGGGGTTGGCCGTTGCCAAAACCAAAGTTTCCCAACCGGAGCCACAGCCGGCATTGAGCATCACCTTGCCTTCCGGCAATACCACCTTGCGATCCCGCAGGTACCTGGCCGTCGTAAGGCTGTTGGCAAACAAGGCAAGGTTGTCGGTAACCGTCTGCTCAATCGGCACATTCGGGTAGGGAAACTCGTCAAACTGCGCCTGTACGGGGTTGGACACAACTTTCTCTGCCATGGCAGTCTTCCTGTTTTTGGGTATCCCAACACTCTTAGCACGCACCCTATCGTACTGCACAGCAAGCAAAAGACTGAGGCAAATCCAGAAAAGCCTGAGGATGGTATAGTGGTGGGGTGTTTTGTAACTACCTAACCTAGAATTCAGGGGAGTCGGGAAGAGGGATCCTTCGATGAGCCCCCGCAAGCGGCTGTTTTGGTTAATGGCAACTTTTCTCCTTGGAATTCTGGCTGCTTGTGGGCTAGCTAGCGGGCCCAGCCTCCTCAGTCGCCCAGAGACTTCATCGCCCGCCCCAGAAGGAGGCGTTGCTGCCTACTACGACGGCAACCCGCAATCGGTAACCATCCGCGATGCCGCCATTGCCTTTGCCATTGCCAGCGGGATCACCCAGCCCAGCCAGATTGTCAGCTTTGTCAACACCGTTTTGCGGGTGCAGCCTCCTCTCACCTTGGCTGAGGTGACCACGGCCGACCCCAATCCGGTGGCCATCTCCGATTTTGATGGGGATGGCACGCCAGGCACCATTCGGGATGCGGCTATTTTGTTTGCCGTTGCCACTTTGCAGAGCCGCGATGCCAACCGCATCAACACCTTCGTCAACACCGTTTTGCGGCTGCAACCTCCCCTCAACCTGACGCCTGAACAGGCGGCCAGATTGCCAGGGCCGGGATTTGTTCCGCCCACAGGGCTTCCAACCGCCTCGCCTTCGCCGTCACCACCTGGGATCCCCACCCTGGGGGTGCCGCAGGCGGTTACAGGGCGCTTGACCACCAGTAGCCCTCGGGATCCCCGTCGTCCTACTCACTTCATTCAGGATTTCCTGCTCAGCGCGCCTGCGGGGCAAACGGTGCGGATCCAGCTTTCCAGTATCGACTTCGATACTTACCTTTTCATCGTTAACCAGGCTACCGGGGAGGTGATTGCCGAAAACGACGACTTTGGGGAGAGTACGAATTCCCAGCTCGACTTGGTTGTGCAAGCTGGAATCAACTACTTGGTGCGGGTTAGCAGTTACGACCCTGGTGCTACGGGTGCTTTCCAGCTTAGGACTGCTCTGGTTGCCCCGGCACCCACTCCTTCTCCCACGGCTTCGCCCACTCCCTCTGCTGGCGGCTTCAACATCGAGATTGAATTCATCGACAACAGCCTCAGCCCCTCCCAGCGAGAGGTTGTGCTTCGGGCAGCCCGGCGCTGGGAGCAGATCATCACCGGGGATCTGCCTGATGTAACCGTAACTCTGGAGGCTGGCTTCTGCGGAGCTGGTTTCCCCCCGACTCCCCTGGTCAATCGTCCTGTGGATGATCTCTTGGTTCAAGTAACCGGCGCCCGGCTCCTCTCCAGCCCCCCTGAGAGTGATGGTCCGGGTAAGGCTGTGGGTCAAGCAGGCCCCTGTGGCCCCCTTCGGCCTGGGATCCGCATCATCCCCTATGCCAGGATTGGGATCGACCCAGCGGATTTGAATCGGCTAGAGGAGCAGAGATCCCTCTTTGACGTTGTCCTGCACGAGCTGGGCCATGCTCTGGGGTTCGGCACCGTTCCCAACTGGCGTCCTTTTCTCCTCAACAGCGGCACCACCAACCCGCGCTTTGCCGGCCGGCAGGCCACTGCTGAGTACAACAGCCTGGGCGGATCGGGGAATGTGCCGGTGCAGGTTGAGCCACCTCCCGAAGGTCACTGGCGGCGAACCCTAGGGTTGGAGCTGATGACGCCGGTGCTGCCACCGCCACCTGCACGCCCTGCTCTTAGTCGTATTACGGCTGCAGCCATGCAGGACTTGGGGTTCACAGGCGTTAACCTGGCTGCTGCGGATCCCTATACCCTGCCTCCAGAAGGGCGCCGCCTGCCCCCAGGGGAGGGGCTTTTCCTGGGGAACGATGCGGTTTTTGGCCCAATTGGGGGAGAGCTCCGCTTGCTTCCCTGAGGACCTGCTAACCCCAGGGAGATGCCCAGCCTAGCCTAGGGCGGCAACAAAAAAAGGCCCCGCTGGGAGTCTGCTAGGAGAAGGGAAGCAAGACGCAGCTCTTGTCCTAGGACAAGACCTGAGCTGCCGATGGTCCTGCGGCTGTTGCCCGGCATGGCCACTTTGGCATAGAAAAGGCCCCTCAGTGGGAGCCAAAAAGGAAAGAGGTGGGAAAGGTTAGGGACAAAGGCCAGTGCCAGAGCCATGTTCTACATATCGATTGTCTGATTGTGGTGATGTAGAGAAGCCGTTGAAGGTGTTGCCAGTTGGCATGGGAGTGGGAACCACATCTCCCCCCTGTTTATAGATAGCAATACTGTTACTAGCTGAAGGAGGAGGAGGAACGTTTGTGTTTGTGAAGGTGTTGCCTTGCACAGTCACAGTGCCACTAGCGTTAACACAAACTCCAATTGCTATTTCTGAAGCTGAGTTTCCTTCTCTTACCCGAATTGACGATCCTTCCACTCTTCCAGAAGCAATGGGTGAGAGGAGAACAGCGAAAACATTGTCTCCTGTGGCTTTAATCGCGCTCAAGCTTACAGTGCTTCCAACCACCTCCACAGAGCCGGAAGGTTTTTTCCCATAGATACCTACAACGCCCTTAGCGTTCCCTGACAATAAAGCCACAACGGAACTATTAGTGACCTTCAAGGTACCCCTGCCCTCGTGAAGAATGCCAGTAACAAAGTTTTTGTCGCTTGGAATGGTAATGCGTACGTTCTCAAGAGTAACAACAGTGCCTAAACCTGTGCCTGGACCTGATGTTACATGAACACATTTGTCGCCTCCACCAACTGTACTGGCCCCGCTAGTGGTAATATCTGTGCAGTCAATAACCATGTCTTTCAAAGGCGTGCCCCCCGCCCTGAGCTCAATGGCAGCTGCCCTATTGCCGGAACCGCCGGGATCCCCGCTGGTAATGCTAAACCCTTGCAGCTTGTTGCCCCTCTCGAGAATTAAACGACTACCGTTCAAATTGAGCTCAAAGTCAACGCCAGCGTCAGGAACTATCGTGATGGATCCAGTTGGTAAATCGGTACTTACAACATTGTTAGAGTTAGCAGGGTTGACCGTCTCGACACCGCTACGAATGATCCTTACAATAACATTTGTCCCGCCCCCAAGACCTGCTGCGGCTTGAACGCTACGAGACTCTATAGCATGTTCTACGGTTTTAAATGGCTGAGCAGGTGAAGTGCCCGGGTGGGTATTAAGACCAAGAATCGGATCGACATAGAACTGAGCAGCGGGGGTTGGCGTTGGAGTGGGCGTTGGGGTGGGTGTTGCAGTAGGTGTGGGAGTTGGCGTCGG
>NZ_JANSHV010000187.1:0-4640 GCF_047461775.1 Synechococcus sp. R6-5 | reverse complement strand
GCAGTGTTCAGCGTAAATGTATCAGGACTTAAAACCGGCTTAAAACCGTCGTGAAGCCGCTTGCCAACTCCAAACTGCTGTCTCCTTTTATGGAAGAAGGGGACTTTTGCTGTGGGAAAAGAGCTGGAAGTGAGCGCAACATAGCAATGGGGAGCTGGAACAGGCTCCGCTCGCAGCTCTGGAAACCCGCAGTTTATGGCTCGACTGGAAGATCTCACCCCTGGCGCCAAGGTCAAAGGGATCCTGCCCAATCAAACCGTTGCCATCGTGAGTGTGAGGTGGTACGGCAGCAGCACCATCGAGGCCATCTACAAAGACACTCAGGGGCGTCTCCATTCAGAGCTTCTGTTTCGGGATAAAGAGCCAACCCTAGAGGTGGTAGCCGAGGGATCCCTTGGCAACTTCGAGGGAGACGGCGCCTTATTTCGCCTAGCTTCAGAGGCCTATCGGATTCGGCTGGCGCACCTGTTTGATCCCTTGCTGGCCGTTCACACCTCTCTGGTAGAACCCCTGCCCCACCAGATCAGCGCCGTCTATGGGGAAATGCTCACGCGGCAGCCGCTGCGGTTTTTGCTGGCCGATGACCCAGGTGCCGGCAAAACCATCATGGCAGGGCTTTTGGTTAGAGAGCTATTGATTCGAGGTGACTTGCACCGCTGTCTCATCGTTTGCCCGGGGAGTCTAACGCTGCAGTGGCAAGATGAGATGGTGCAAAAGTTTCATTTGCCCTTTGAGATCTTGACCAACGATCGCATTCAAGCCGCCCGAACTGGCAACCCTTTCCTGGAGATACCTCTTCTCATTGCCCGCCTCGATAAGCTCAGCCGAGATGAGGCCCTGCAGGAGAAACTGAGGCAAACTGATTGGGATCTGGTTATTGTTGATGAGGCCCACAAACTCTCCGCATCCTTCTTTGGGGGAGAAATCAAAGAAACCAAGCGTTACAAGCTGGGCAAGTTGCTCTCGCAGCTAACACGCCACTTTTTACTGATGACAGCCACTCCCCACAACGGTAGAGAAGAAGACTTTCAGCTTTTTTTGGCTTTGCTGGATGGGGATCGCTTTGAGGGGAGATTCCGAGATGGAGTTCATACCTGTGATGCCTCGGATTTGATGCGGCGGCTGGTGAAAGAAGACCTGCTCAAGTTCGATGGCAAGCCTCTCTTTCCCGAACGGCGAGCTTACACCGTCCAGTACGTCTTGTCTGACCTGGAAGCCAGGCTCTATAAGGAAGTGACCGATTACGTGCGCGAAGAGTTTAACCGCGCGGAAGCTTTAGAGCAAGGTAGCCGCAAAAGGACGGTCGGTTTTGCTTTAACCATCCTGCAACGTCGGCTAGCCTCTTCTCCAGAAGCGATCTACCAATCCTTGCTGCGAAGACGAGAGAGACTGCAGCGGAAGCTAAAGGAAGAACAATTGCGCAGCCGGGGAGACAACCTTGCTTTTACCACTTCCCTGCTAGACGAAGAAGGCTGGGATGAGGATTTTGAAGACTGCCCTGCTGAAGAGCGGGAACCGCGAGAAGAAGAGCTGGTAGATCAGGCAACTGCCGCCCGCACAATTGTCGAGCTGCAGGCAGAAATTCAGCGGCTGCAGGAGCTGGAAAAATTAGCCTTGCAAGTGAGACGTAGCGGCAAAGACCGCAAGTGGGAGGAGCTATCGAAACTCTTGCAAAATCAGGGGGAGATGTTTGATGCCGGCGGACATCGGCGCAAGTTGGTTATCTTCACCGAACATCGAGATACCCTCAACTATCTGGCTGACCGAGTGGGGAACTTGCTGGGCCAACCGGAAGCGGTGATCACCATTCACGGCAGCATGGGTCGAGAAGAGCGCAAAAAAGCCGAGGAAGCCTTTAAACAGGATCCCGCCGTTCAAGTACTCATTGCTACCGATGCTGCGGGAGAAGGGATCAACCTTCAACGGGCCCACCTGATGGTGAACTACGACCTGCCTTGGAACCCCAACCGCCTGGAGCAGCGCTTTGGGAGAATTCACCGCATTGGTCAAACCGAGGTCTGCCACCTGTGGAACCTAGTGGCCGAGGAAACGCGGGAAGGAGATGTCTACTTGGCTTTGCTGAAAAAAATAGAAATCGAGCAAAGGGCCTTGGGGGGCAAGGTCTTCGATGTCCTGGGCAAAGCGATTGCCGGTCAAGAACTGCGAGAGCTGCTGATCGAGGCCATTCGCTACGGGGATCGTCCAGAGGTCAAGGCCCGACTCAATCAAGTGATTGCAGATCGCCTAGACCACGAGCGGCTCAGGGAACTCCTGGCAGAACGCGCCCTGGCCCACGACTCGATGGATACGACCAAAGTGCAGCAAATCCGGGCGGAAATGGAGCGAGCCGAGGCCCGCAAGCTCCAGCCTCATTTCATTGCCTCCTTCTTCCTAGAAGCTTTTCAACGCTTGGGTGGCACCATTCGAGAGCGGGAACCCAAACGCTATGAAATTACCCATGTGCCGGCAGCAATTCGCAATCGCGACCGCCAGATTGGGTTGGGCGCACCCATCTTAAAAAAATACGAGCGGATTACCTTTAACAAAAACCTCATCAGCGTCCCCAACAAGCCCCCGGCAGAGTTCATCTGCCCAGGCCATCCCCTGCTGGATGCCACTCTGGACTTGGTTTTGGAGCAACACCGAGATTTGCTCAGACAGGGATCCATCCTCGTCGATGAAAACGATCCCGGCGAAACACCACGGATACTGGTGTACCTAGAGCATGCCCTTCAGGATGGGCGCCTAGACCGAAATGGCCAGCGACGGGTTATCTCCCGACGGATGCAATATGTGGAGATCTTTCTCCCCGCTCCCCAAGGGCTAGGAGGAGGAGAGAGCGTCAGGGTAAGAAGCGCCGGCTATGCTCCCTACTTGGACTACCGGCCCCTAACTCCCGCAGAGCGCGACCTTGTGAAAGCGAAAGCTGGATCCCACATCCCCCAGCTCTCGGCTTCAGAGGTAGAAAGCCAAGCCATCGCTTACGCCATTGAGCGTTTAGTTCCCCAGCATTTCCAGGAAATCAAAGCTCAGCGGGAAGAATTGATCAACAAGACGGAGCTGGCTGTTAAAGATCGCCTCACCCGAGAAATTAACTACTGGGATCATCAAGCTGCACAGTTGCGGCTGCAAGAGCAAGCCGGCAGGCCCAACGCCAAGCTCAACTCTGCCAAGGCTCAGCAGCGGGCGGATGAGTTGGCGGATCGCCTTCAGAAGCGCCTATCGGAGTTGGAGCAGGAGCGCCAGCTATCCTCCTTGCCGCCGGTGGTAACCGGGAAAGCCTTGGTGATCCCCATCGGACTGCTGCAGCGGCTACAGGGCAAGCGAGGGTCAACCCCTACCACCTTTGCCCGCGAAACCCGGCGAGTAGAACAAGCAGCAATGGCTGCCGTTATGGCCATAGAGCGGGCGTTGGGCTACGAACCTCGTGATGTCAGCGCTGAAAACCTGGGCTATGATATCGAATCCGCTGGAAGGGAAGGCCTTCGCTTCATTGAAGTCAAAGGCAGAGTTGAGGGAGCAAAGACGGTAACCGTTACCAAAAATGAAATCTTGACAGCTCTCAACAAACCCGACCATTTCATCCTGGCTTTGGTAGAAGTGCCAGCCGATCCCGCCTTTCCAGAAGGGGATGCCTTCAGGGTAAAGACCCCTGCAGGCACCTACACCGTGCCGGGCGAAGGCTGCCAGGTGCGGTATGTGCGGCGGCCTTTTCAACGGGAGCCGGATTTTGGGGCCAGTAGCGTCAACTATGATTGGAAAGAATTGTGGAATCGAGGAAGGGATCCCAAATAGATACTAACTTTCATTGGTAGGATGAATTCATGCTACTGGAATTGCGGCAAATCCATGTTCCAGCAGGTCAGCGAGTTGTCTTGCAGGGCATCTCTTGGCAAGAGTTTGAAACCATACTGAGCGAATTGGGAAACCAGCGGGGGTCTCGGTTGGCTTACGATCATGGCTTGCTGGAGATCATGATGCCGCTTCCAGAGCATGAGGATGATAAAGAGATCATTGGTGATTTAATTAAAGCGCTGTTGGAAGAGCTGGATATTGAGTTCCGCAGTTTAGGTTCGGTGACCTTAAGAAAGCCTACAACTTATGGCCTGGAGCCTAACCAGTGCTTTTATATTCAGAATGAGCTAGCAATTCGCGGCAAGAAACGAATAGATCTCATGATCGATCCACTACCCGATCTTGCAATTGAAGTTGATATCACATCCCGAACCCATCTTGATCTTTACGCAGCACTTCAGGTACCGGAGCTATGGCGATTTGATCAAGGCATTCTTCAAGTTAATGTACTCCGATTTGGCAATTACCAAGAAGTTGATGAAAGCCCAACTTTCCCAGGCTTAAACCTAAAGCAAGTTATCCCTCATTACCTACAGGAGAGCAAAGTCTTAGGTAGAAACAAAGCAATTCAAGCATTCCGCCGATGGGTACAAGGACAAATCCAGTCGTCGTCCAGAAAAAGTAGCAACTCAATCGGCACCCAACATGGCTTGTCCAAAATCAAGATGCCTTAGTTGTTCTTGAACAGGCTGGAGCCATCTTTTCGTTGAGCCCGCCTTCCCCTCAGACTAAACTCTAAACTGCAGCCTGTTTAACCCGAGTAAACTACCCGACACCAACCGCTA
>NZ_JANSHV010000186.1:0-3129 GCF_047461775.1 Synechococcus sp. R6-5 | reverse complement strand
GGTTGGCTTGCCAACTACAGGGCTACCGAAAGCCTGCACTCTTTCGCTTTAGCGGTGCGGAGCGCTCTGCGTCAGCATGAGTGTGGGTAGTTTACTAGAGGCGCTGGATGGCAACAGGAACTTGGGGAGTGGCAATGGTGCAAGTCGAGGTGTTGGCAGAACAGACACAAAGCTGTGCCCGGCGGCTGGGGATCCCTCAGTTTGATCTCTACGGGGCTCAAGTGGACGAAACCAGCGTGCAGGTAGATCATGGGGAACCTCGCCAGGTCAAGGCTTCCCACCGCTGCAGCGTGACGGTGCGGGCCTGGAACGACCAGGGTCAGGTGGGGGTGACCTCCACCACCGATGTGGATGAGGCGGGGCTAGAACTGGCCCTGCAAACGGCCTTTGAAGCCAGCCGTTTTGGCCTGCGGGAACATGCCCCTCAATTCAGCCCAGAAGCCACTCTGCCCATTGCCCAGCCTTGTAACGACAAAGGGCCGTTGGCTTTGGCTGGCGACTTGTTGGAACAGTTGGTGGCTGCTGAAAAGGCACTGCTGGGATCCCATCCCGCCATTCAGGGGGTGCCCTATAACGGCTTAGCGCAGCGGCAAATCAACCGCTTCTACCTCAACAGCCACCAAGCCCTGCGACAAGAGGAGCATACCCTCGCTTCGGTTTTTCTCTACAGCAAGGCAGAGCAAGAAGGACGCAAACCCCGCAGCGCCGGAGCCATGCGAGTGGCTCGCAGCCTGGATGAGTTGGATATCCAGGGTTGTGTGCAGGAAGCTGCTGAGAAACTGATTAGCCATCTGGAGTACGAGCGGATCCCTTCTGGAAAATACACAGTGGTCTTTTCAGGAGAAGCCTTTTTGAGTTTGTTGGGCGCCTTCTCCAATGTGTTCAATGCCCAAAACATTTTGGACAACCAAAGCCTGTCCACCCCAGAATCCCTAGGCAAGACCATTGCCTCGCCTCTTCTATCGGTGTGTGACGATGCCCTACACCCGACCAATGTGGGAGCGATCAGCTTTGATGGCGAAGGCACCCCCACTCGCCGCGTCCCTCTCATCACCAATGGGGTCTTGACCCACTTTTTGCACAGCGCCGGTACGGCTAAGCGCCTAGGAGCCCAGCCCACCGGCCATGCCAACATCGGCGCCAAGGTCACAGTTGCCGCCCACTACTACCATGTATTTGCCGGGGCACCGCCGGAGAGCACCTATGACTTGGCTACGGCTGAAAATGTAGTTTGGATCGATGAGCTGCAAGCGCTTCATGCCGGCGTTAAGCCCCTACAGGGATCCTTCTCGCTGCCGTTTCAGGGGTGGTGGGTACGCCAAGGAGAGCGCATCAGCATCGAAGCGGCCACGGTGGCCGGAGACTTCCTGGAGTTGTTGAAGTCGATTTTCTACGTCGAGCCCGAGCCGCAAGTCACACCGGGTGGGCTGTGTCCCCGCATCTGGGTTGCCGATCTCTCCATTACCGGCCAATAACCTTACTTTCAACTCATGAAACTGACCCGCATCGACCTCAACAGTTGGCTCATCCACACCCGGGAGCAAACCTTCCTGTTGGATCCGTGGCTGGTGGATCCCTTGGTGTTTCTGGGGATCCCCTGGTTCATCCGCCTGGAGCACCGCCAGCCGCTCCCTTTTACGCCGGAGACCTTGCCCAAAATCGACGGGATCCTCCTCAGCCAAGCCCAGCCGGATCACTGCCACCCGCCAACGCTGCAGCGCCTGGATAAGCGAATCCCCGTTTTGGCCTCGCCGGCTGCAGCCAGAGTCGTGAAGAGTCTGGGATTTGCAACAGTTCAAGCTCTGGATCCCTGGCAGTCTGTTCGCTGGGGGGATCTGCGGGTCACAGCCATTCCCGGTGCGCCCCTAGGGCCTGTCCGTGAGCTGGGCTATCTGCTGGAAGAGGTGCCCTCTCAGACACGGCTTTACTACGAGCCTCATCTTTCCCAACCGGATATCCGGCTGCGATTGCAGCAGGAATTGTGCCCCATTCATACTCTGCTGATCCCGGTGGTGGGGCAGATCTTTCCCCTCTTGGGAGAGGTGATCATGGGGCCAGAGCGGGCCCTGGAGGTGGTGGCAGCCCTACGCCCCCAGCAGGTGATCCCAACCGCGATGGGAGAGGTGGACTACCACGGGTGGTTTGCCGCCCAGATCCGCCCCTTGGGCAGCCTGCAGGAGTTTCGAGAAAAGCTGGCAGCCTTGAATGCCGCCACGTCCCAATCCATCCAGTTGTGTTGCCCCGCCCCTGGGGAAACGGTGTCTCTTTCTGTCGTGGCCAAGACATGAGCCTTCCTTCCCAAGCCCCGCCTAGCGCCGATCTGGTGGCCATCTTGCGGGCAGATTACGCTCGCTTTCCCCGGGATCAGACCTATGCGATCTACGACCCGCAGGTTTACTTCCGGGATCCCCTCAACGAGTTTCGCGGCTTGGATCGCTATCGCCGCATGATCGAGGGGATAGGGCGTTGGCTACAGGATATCCGTCTCGAACTGCAGGATATTCGGCAAACCGGCAACCAGATCCGCACCGAGTGGATCCTGAGCGGTGCTTTGGCTTTGCCTTGGCGTCCCCGCCTGTGCATCCCCGGCTGGACAGAGATGCAGATCAATGAGACGGGGTTGATCGGATCCCATATTGACTACTGGCGATGCTCTCGCCGGGAAGTGCTGCTGCAAATGTTTCGGCCTGGGGATCCCAAAGGATCCCGTTAATAGCTTCCATCCTTTGCTAGGATCACAAAGCTGACTTTTTAGCCCTCCTGGAAAGTCGCCCCTATTCTCAATCTGGAGAGATGGCCGAGTGGTCGAAGGCGCAGCACTGGAAATGCTGTGTGGGGTAACTCACCGTGGGTTCGAATCCCACTCTCTCCGCTGGAACTTGTTTGTGAGAGCAACTCACCGTGGGTAAGGCCATCCGGCCCGCTGGCGCGACCGAATCCCACTCTCTCCGTAATCCGATAACGTCCACTGAAGTCCAGAAAGCTCTTACCCAGCAAGGCTTCTGGGCTTTTTAGTGTCCACGATAGACCGGGGAAACCCACTGTAATCCAGGCTAAAGTGGGACACAATAGGGGATATAACAGACGGGGTGGGACATGGCTCTGTCAGCTAGAAATCGCAGGAGCCCC